>CALMEC010000431.1 GCA_937862675.1 uncultured Actinomycetes bacterium | reverse complement strand
GCACCGCGAACTCACCGCTGCGGTCCACCGCCCGTCCGAGCAGGAGGTTGGCGCCGTTGGTGCATGCGAGCAGCAGCAGGAGGATCACCGCACCGCTCACCGCCAGGAAGAGCGGGCGGGCCTGGCGGACGAGGTACTCGTGCAGCGGCGTGAGGAGAACGCCCGGACCGGAGTAGTCGGTCGGGTTGGCCGCGACGATCCGCCGGGAGATCGCCTGCATCTCGTCGCTGGCCTGCGCGAGCGAGACGCCCTCCTCCGGCTGCACCCGCGGCTCCAGCGACCCGGCCTCGAGCGTGAGCGTCTCCAGGCCTCCTCGCCCATTCTGCCAGGAGAACTCAGCCGGCTCCGCCAGCAGCTCCCTGGAGTCAAGCAGAAACCCATCGAAAGCCAGCCGTCCCTCGCGGACGATCAGGCCCAGCTCGGCCTGCCGCGTCAGGATTGATCGCGACGACCGACACCGCGCGGCCCCGGAAGCAATTCGTCGATCCGCCCGCTCCACCAATAGCCGATCAGACCGGCCCATTCGTGCATCGCGGTGTCGGACTGCGCCAGTCCCAGCGACAATCTCGGGAACGGCTTGAACGCATCGCGCCAACCGCGCGTGCGCCAGTCCACCGGATAGGCCTCGACGTCGAACCCGGCCTTGCGGAACACGCCGACCTTCTCCTGCATGGTGTCCGCCAGCTTGTCCCGGATCTCGTGCTGACGCGGACCGTTCTTGCGGTCCATGAGCGTCCGGATCTTCCGCTCGAAGTCGCGCGCGGGGGCCTCCGTGGCCGTGAAGCCGCGGTTGCCGGTCGCGCTCTCGATGTACCGGGCGGCGGCCACGCCCGCGCGACGTCCGAAGACGACGCCCTCGAGGAGCGAGTTGCCGCCGAGGCGGTTGGCGCCGTGCACGGACACGCAGGCGCCCTCCCCGGCGGCGAACAGGCCCTGCATGTGCGGGGCCGCCCCCCACGAGTCCACGTGCACGCCACCCATGTGGTAGTGGGCGCCGGGCCGGATCGGGATCGGCTCCTCGATCGGGTCGACGCCCGCGAACGCCATGGCCAGCTCGCGGATCTGCGGCAGCCGCTCCATGATCTTCTCGCGGCCGAGGTGGCGCAGGTCGAGCATGATCGACCCGTTGACGCCGCGGCCCTCGAGGATCTCGGTGGCCTCGGCCCGGGAGACCACGTCACGCGACGCCAGCTCGAGCTTGTTGGGCGCGTACTTGGACATGAACCGCTCGCCGTCCTTGTTGAGCAGATAGCCGCCCTCGCCGCGCGCGCCCTCCGTCACCAGCACGCCGTTGGCGGCGAGCGTGGTGGGGTGGAACTGCATGAACTCCATGTCCTTCAGCGGGAGGCCCAGTGAGAGGGCCATTCCCATACCGTCGCCCGTGCTGGAGTGGGAGTTGGTGGACGGGCGATACACGCGACCCGCGCCCCCGGTCCCGAGGATGACGGCCTTGGCCCCGATCGTCTCGATGGTCCCGTGGATCATGTTGTAGGCGACGACGCCCGAGCAGGCACCGTTGTCGTCACGGATCAGCTCGGTGACGAAGTACTCCTCGTACACCGGGATGTTCATCTTGACGCAGACCGTCCAGAGGGTGTGGAGGATCACGAGTCCGGTCACGTCGGCGGAGTAGCACGTACGGGGGAACCCGGCGCCACCGAACGGGCGCTGGGCGATCTTCCCGGTCGTCTCGTGGCGACTGAAGATGGCTCCCCAGTGCTCCAGCTGGATGATCTCGCCGGGAGCCTCCTCGCACAGGATGGCGATCGCGTCCTGGTCGCCGATGTAGTCCGATCCCTTGACGGTGTCGAACGTGTGGTTCTCCGGGTTGTCGTCGGTCTCGTTGCCGAGCGCGGCGTTGATCCCGCCCTGTGCGGCGCCGGAGTGACTCCGGACCGGGTGAACCTTCGTCACCAGCGCTACGTCGGCGCCGGCCTCCTTCGCGGCGATGGCTGCGCGCATACCGGCGAGGCCGGCGCCAACCACCACGACATCATGCGTTCGCACGCTTTGTTCTCCTCCAGCTTTCGGGGCCTGGGCACGGACATTATCTCCCTTCGGGGAC
>CALMEC010000430.1 GCA_937862675.1 uncultured Actinomycetes bacterium | reverse complement strand
GTGCTCCGCACATGATGTCAGGGTCGAACGTCCCTGGTTTCGGTCATCGCCGTTTCACATTTCCCCATCGTGCGGGCCTCTCCGGCCCCGGCGGGACCGGCGGACGGGCCCTCCGAAGGGTCGTCGACGGCGCTCCGCCCGTCGCGGATGTGTGCCGCGAACGCCGTAGCCATCGGGCTTGTCGTGGAACAAGTCGACGATCGGGTACACGGGGAGGGCGAACCGGGGCTGCTCGGAACCCCGCCCGGACCGATGGCCCGCCCGTCGGCCCTCCCCACCCCCGCGATCAGTGTTTGTGAGGTTCTCCGAATGACCGGCCCCTCTCCCGCCGACCGGATGTCGCGTCCGATCGGCCGCGAACGGCTCGGCGGAGCCCTGCGGCGGCTATAATCCCCGGCCGGTCGGCCGCGCCCATCTCGGGGTGGCCGCTTTACTGCTCAGCACCCAAGGAGTCGAATAGCCGTGGCTTACGATGTGACCTTTATCCCCGGGGACGGAACAGGTCCCGAGATCGCCGAGGCCACGAAGCGGGTGCTCGACGCGACGGGCGTCGACTTCAACTGGGATGTCGAGGAGGCGGGCGTCGACATCATGGAGACGGCCGGCACCCCGCTCCCCGACTCGGTCATCGAGTCCATCCGCAAGAACAAGGTCGCCATCAAGGGCCCGATCACGACCCCGGTCGGCACCGGCTTCCGCAGCGTCAACGTCGCCCTCCGCAAGTCGCTGGACCTCTACGCGTGTGTTCGCCCGTGCAAGTCCTACGAGGGTGTACGCAGCAAGTACACCGACATCGACCTGGTACTCGTACGCGAGAACACCGAGGACCTCTACGCCGGCATCGAGTTCGAGCACGACACGCCCGACGCCGAGAAGATCCGCCGTGAGATCGAGGAGCTCTCCGGGGCGAAGATCGCGGACCACTCCGGCATCTCGATCAAGCCGATCTCCGTCGAGGGCACGCGCCGCATCGTCCAGTACGCGTTCGACTACGCACGTGAGTACGGCCGCAAGAAGGTCACGGCCGTCCACAAGGCCAACATCATGAAGTACACCGACGGCCTCTGGCTCGAGATCGCGACCCAGGTCGCGGAGAAGAACTCGGACATCGAGTTCGAGGAGCGCATCGTCGACAACATGTGCATGCAGCTCGTGCAGAAGCCCGAGCTCTACGACGTCCTCGTGCTCCCGAACCTCTACGGAGACGTGCTCTCCGCCCTCGCCGCCGGTCTCGTCGGCGGTCTGGGTGTCGCGCCGGGCGCCAACATCGGCGACGAGGCGGCCCTCTTCGAGCCCACCCACGGCAGCGCGCCGAAGTACGCCGGGCAGAACAAGGTCAACCCGATGGCCATGATGCTCTCCGGCGTCATGATGCTTCGATACCTCAAGGAGACCGACGCCGCCGACCGCATGGAGAACGCGATCGCCGAGGTCATCCGCGAGGGCAAGGACGTCACGTACGACATGAAGGCCGACCGTGACGACCCGACGGCTGTCGGCACCAGCGGTGTCGCCGACGCCCTCGTCAAGAAGCTCCAGGGCTGATCGCAGAAAAAGGACGGAGAGACAGATGAGCAACCCCATTCGCGTGGCGGTCACCGGTGCCGCCGGCCAGATCGGCTACAGCCTTCTTCCCCGCATCGCCGCGGGAGAGATGTTCGGCAAGGACCAGCCGGTCATCCTCCAGCTTCTCGAGATCCCGGTCGAGGGTCCGCAGAAGGCCATGCGCGGTGTCGCGATGGAGCTGGACGACTGCGCCTTCCCGCTGCTCCACGGCATCGAGCTCAACGACGACCCGCGCAAGGCGTTCGAGGCGGCCAACTGGTGCCTTCTCGTCGGCTCCAAGCCGCGTGGCCCGGGAATGGAGCGCGCCGACCTCCTCCGTGACAACGGCAAGATCTTCATCGAGCAGGGCACGGCCATCGACGAGGTCGCGGCGGATGATTGTCGCGTCGCCGTCGTCGGCAACCCGTGCAACACCAACGTGATGATCGCCGCGTCGCAGGCCAAGCGCCTCGGCCCGGAGCGCTTCACGGCGATGACCCGCCTCGACCAGAACCGCGCGGTCACGCAGCTGGCCCAGAAGTCGGGCACCAAGGTCACGGACGTCGACAACCTGGTCATCTTCGGCAACCACTCGCCGACGATGTTCGCCGACTTCACCAACGCCACCATCGGCGGCAAGCCGGTGACCGAGGTCATCACCGACTCCAAGTGGCTCAAGGAGGACTTCCTCCCCACGGTCGGCAAGCGCGGCGCGGCCATCATCGAGGCCCGTGGCCTGTCCAGCGCGGCGTCGGCGGCCAACGCCCTCATCGACCACGTCAAGGCCCTCGTCACCCCCGGTGACACGGTCCACTCGATCGCCGTCAAGTCGGACGGCCAGTACGGCTTCGCGGAGGGCATCTGGGCCTCCATGCCGGTCCGCACGACGGGCGTCGGCGAGTACACGGTCGACACGACGTGGCAGCACGACGACTTCGCCAAGGAGAAGATCGGCGTCAGCAACGACGAGCTCGTCGGCGAGCGCGAGACCGTCGCGGAGATGCTCGGCTAGACCGTTGTCCCGGTGTCCGGCGGCCTCGCGTCGCCGGACACCGTTTTATCCCGCTGGAGCGCCGAGCGCCGCTCGCGGGACATCGCACATGAAGGCGCTCGATGCGCTGCGCAGACGGGTCCGTTGTGGCCCCGCCGGACGCGGGTGCCCGCTAGGCCCCGGGGCCGCTGTAGGCGAGTGACGCCTTGACCGTACGGAGCTGCGGCAGCTTCGCCGTCCACGACGTGGCGAGCGCCGACATCGACTCACTGCGCTGGTAGCAGTAGTTGACGCCGCCGGTCGATGTGGTGAAGTCATAGTCGAAGGTGACGAGGGCCCGCTTCTTCCCGAGTGTGCCGCCGATCGTCTGGCGGCGGTAGGAGACCCCCTTGCCGGCGGGGCGTGCGATCCGCGAGGCGGAGGTGATCTTGAACTTCCGCTGGACGAGCGTCCGTCGCTGGGCGGCGAAGTAGTTGGTGACCGAGGCCGTCCAGTTGGCGCCCTTCGCGCAGACCGTCGATGAGAAACCGACGTCGAGGACCGCGCCGTGGTCGCCCATCACCGTGATGCCGTAGGTGCCGTACGAGGCCGTCCAGTTGGCGGGACCGTTCCACGACCAGTAGGTGCTGCGGTGCACGACGGCGTCGGCAGGTGCGGTGACGGCGGCAAGCGCGACGACCGCGGCGATCGCACCCACCGCGCGTGCGCGGAGCGGCCGGTTACGGGCGGGGACCTCGGGCGAGGGTGACGGCATGTCGATCTCCTGTCAGCGCGTGCGCGGGTGCTTCCGCGCAGAGGCTGCAGAATCGTACCGTCGGGCCACGACGAGGCGAGAGCCGGTATACGCGTGACCTACGTAGCCGGTCCCCGGGTACCGTCGCAGCGCGAGCACGGGTGACGGGGTGACCCACGAGGACCGTCTGCTCCCGGCGTCCGTGCCCAGGCGATGGCGTCGCCGTCGGGTGCGTTCCGCCGGGCTCGCGGCCAGAGGCCGAGCGTGGAGGACGTCGCGATGCCCGCCCCCTGACGTCTCACCACGGCGGACCATGCTTCCGCGCGCCCCGCAGAACGGGTCGGGCCGGGATCTCTCCCGGCCCGACACCGAAAACGCGTGATGGTGACAGGTGTGATCTAGCTCACGATGCGGCGACCACCGGCGAACTGCTTGCGGAAGTAACCGCTGGTGATCGTGACGGTCTTCACGACGTCGCCGGTCTGCGGTGCGTGGACCATCATGCCGTCGCCGATGTAGATGCCGATGTGATGGATGTAGCCGGAGCTGTCGGCGAAGAACACCAGGTCTCCTGCGATGAGATCCTCGATCCGCGTGACGGCCTGGCCGGCCTTGGCCTGGTCCTCGGCGACGCGGGGGAGCTTGACGCCCTGCTGCGCGAACACGTAGTACACGAGACCGGAGCAGTCGAAGCCGCCGGGAGCGGACCCGCCCCAGCGATAGGGGGTACCGCGGAAGGTCATCGCGAGGTTCATCGCGGCCTGCGCCCTGGCGGGCGTGGCGCCGGCGACGGCCTTCGTGGGACCGAAGGCGACCGGGGCCGGAGTGCCGGGGAGCGGCTGGAACGCCGTGGACCCCATGACCTTGGCGCCCACCGTGAAGTTGGAGGGGTACGGGTACTTGCCCTTGCGCAACGTGAGGTTGTGGGTCCTCTGCACGGCGCGCGTGGTCCGGACCCGTTCACCGTCGAGACCGAGGTACTTCGGGTCGCTGGCCGTGAAGTCGAACGGCGCCGTGTCCAGCTTCCGCTGGCTGAGGGCACGTGAGCGCAGGGCGATCGCCCCGGCCGAGAGCGTCGTCGGCGCCTTCACGCCCCAGGCGGGGGGCATGTCGCCGGGCAGGGTGCCCTGCAGGTAGTACTGGACGTCCAGGACGTTGATGATGCGCACCCGGTCCTGGCGCCCGGCCGCGACGCGGATGATGCCGCGGTACCGGCGGTTGATGCTCGCCGGCTCGGCGACCAGGATCCCGGTGTTGGCGTTGTTCGAGTCGAACTCCACCGGGCCCTTGACCGTGTGGCTGGGACCGCCGTCCACGTCGCGGATGCGCAGCCCGATCGTTGTACGCGTGACCTCGTACCGGTGCTGGGGTACGAGGGTGACCGGGCGGAAGGCGCTGTTGCCCAGGTCGCGCAGAGTCATCGACGTCTGTGCGACCACACCCGCGGCGAGCTCGTCATCGGCGAGGAGCACGCGGATCGGTGCCTCCTGCGTGCGCGCCATCCGGACGCCGGGGAAGGCCTTCTTGAGGATGGCGGTGGCCGACTTCCCCTTCTGCCCCATCTTGTAGGCGTCCTGCCGGGTGATGGCCATGGCGCCGGTCGGAACGGAGAGGACGGCGGCGCTGACCACGATCACGCGAACGGTGCGAGAAAAACGATTGATCACATGCATCGGCGGGACGCTACCACGGGTCCCGGAGGGGTCCCACCGCCTCGTTCCGCCGGACCACGTAAAGAATCCGTGATGTTCCGGAGGCCGGAAAGACCTGCATCCGCGGCCCGAGTGTTGCGGGCTGGATGTCGCGTCGGGATCCGCCGCGTGCGGCGCGCAGCGGCCGTCACTTCACGCGCGCCGCCACTGAGGTCACCGGCAGTCGCCGGGGCCCCGTATGTCCGCGCGGGGCGTGCCCCCACGTCCCCATGGACGTCGTGCGCGCCACCGGGTCGAACGACCTGATGCGGGGACGCGGATGGGAGATCCACGATCTCGTGGCGTAGTTCACGTCTCCGGCGGCTGATCCACGGCGGCCCCTGTCAGCCGTCGGGCGATCCGCGACAGGACACCACCCGCCCCTCCGTGAGCGGATACGTGCCGCATCAGCCCTGACCATGCCCGCACCGGCGATCCGGTGGAGGCACCGGCCTAGTCGCCGATCTCGCCTTCGACATCTCCCCGGGGGCCGTCGGGAGGAGACGCGACACGTCCGGCGCGTCGCCGGGCCCGCATGGCCTCGATCGCCATGGGGATGACCGAGATCAGGACGATGATGACCATCACCACCTCGAGCCGGTCCTTCAGGCCGGGGAAGGTCTGCCCCAGGTAGTACCCGGCCAGGGTGAGGCCGACGGCCCAGATGACGGCCCCGATGAAGCTCCAGAGGAGGAAGCGCGGACGTGGCATCCGGCTGATGCCCGCCACCACCGTGACGAAGGTCCGGACGATCGGGACGAAGCGGCCCAGCACCAGCGCCTGGTTCCCGTGACGGTCGAAGAACGCCGCCGTCTCGTCGAAGTACTTCCGCTTCAGTATCCGCCCGTCCCGGTGGCTGATCGCCGGACCGATCAGCCGTCCGATCTCATAGCCGCTGACATTGCCGGCGAACGCGGCTCCCGCGAGCAGGATGCAGGCCAGCCAGATCGGCACGTCGATCAGGCCCTCGGCGATGAAGAGGCCCATCGCGAAGAGGAGCGAGTCCCCGGGGAGGATGGGGAAGAGCAGCCCGCATTCGACGAACACGATCACGGCCGACAGCCAGAAGAGCTCCTGCCCGAAACGGTTGAGGAGCCACTCGGGGTCCATGTAGTTGAGCATGGCGACGAACTGAAGGGTCACGAACCCGTTCCTCCGGTCGGATGATCAGGGATGGTCGTCGCGTCTGGCCGCCCCGAGGGCGGGTGCGAGGTCAGGTGTCGCCCTTCGCGGCGCGGCGATTCGCCCAGCGTCGCCGGATC
>CALMEC010000429.1 GCA_937862675.1 uncultured Actinomycetes bacterium | reverse complement strand
GTGCGGGACGAGCCGGTGACGCCGTGCACGACCGAGACGTTGCCCGCGAGGAGGTTCGAGAGTTGGGCGAGAAACAGCGTCGGGCGCAGGTCGCTCATCAGCCGCTCGTTTAGCGTGCCGGGCGCGGCGTTGCCCGGATCGAGGCTCGGCTCGGTGGCGTTGTGAGGGATGCCGTCATCAAGAACGGCTGGTGGTTCATTCGGATCTCCGCAGACGTTCCCGTCCGGGATCTGCTCGCACCGACCGGGGAGGCGTCGCCGGTCTCTCTCACAGCCTGGGATGCGGATGGTCACCGTGTGCCGGTATCACCGCCGCGCCGGATCCGGTCGTGATGATCCGCGTTCGGCGGGGCTACGGGCCAGATGGGGCGTTGTTCGAGATTCCGTCGCGGGCTTTCCCACCTCTGCCGAGCCGGGTGGGAAAAGCCCGGTCTGTGAGCAGGACGACCGGGCATCTTGGACGGCCCGGCACGCGATGTGCGATTTCGGCCGCACAGACCGATCCCCGCTATCCAGGAGGGCGCCGGATCGGAGGATCTCGCTGCTACTCTGGCGCCACCGACCGCCGTCGTGGGAGAGACCGGTTTTCGAGCCGGCGCCGAAGGAGCAACCGCCCCGGAAACTCTCAGGCACCCGGACCGTGACGGCGCGGTGACGCTGGAGAGCGGATGGCGACATCCCGCCGATGGGGAAAGCCCGGATCCCGGGTGCATCTCTCAGGCAAACGGACAGCGGGGGCGTTGACGACGCACGCCCACACGAGGAGCCCCTCGATGTCACCCTCCCACCGCACACTGCGGGAGCTCGAAGCCCACGGCGAGTTCGCCACGCGCCACATCGGCCCGTCGCCCGGGGAGGTCGATCACATGCTCTCCGTGATCGGCGTGGACTCACTCGACGAACTGATCGCGCAGACCGTGCCCGCCGGCATCCGCCTCACCGAACCGCTGGATCTGCCCGAGCCCCTCACCGAGCCCGAGGCCATCGCGCGTCTCCGCGAGATCGCCTCGGAGAACCTCGTCGTCACGTCGATGATCGGGCGCGGGTACAGCGACACGGTCACACCACCGGTGATCCAGCGCAACATCCTCGAGAACCCCGGCTGGTACACGGCGTACACGCCGTACCAGCCCGAGATCAGCCAGGGGCGCCTTGAGGCGCTCCTCACCTTCCAGACCCTGGTCTCCGAACTGACCGGGTTGCCGCTGGCCAACGCGTCCCTGCTGGACGAGGGGACGGCGGCGGCCGAGGCCATGACCATGGCACGGCGCATCGCGAAGAAACGGCCGCCGGTGTTCGTCGTCGACGCCGACTGCCATCCGCAGACCATCGAGGTGGTCCGCACCCGTGCCGAGCCGATCGGCATCGAGGTCGTCGTCGGCGACCCGGACGGCGACCTTCCGGACGATCTCTTCGGCGTCCTCCTGGCGTTCCCGGGATCGTCGGGCGAATTGCGCGACCACAGTGCGGTCATCGCGCGCGTCCACGAGATCGGCGGCATCGTGGTCATGGTGGGCGACCCGCTCGCCATGCTCGTCACGCGCTCGCCCGGTGATCAGGGCACCGACATCGCCGTCGGCTCCATGCAGCGCTACGGCGTGCCCCTCGGCTTCGGCGGTCCGCATGCCGGCTTCATCGCCACGTCCGACGCCCACGCACGTTCGCTGCCCGGCCGGCTGGTCGGCATGTCGATCGACGAGGGAGGCCGCCCCGCGCTGCGCCTGGCACTCCAGACGCGCGAGCAGCACATCCGCCGCGAGAAGGCGACGAGCAACATCTGCACCGCGCAGGTCCTCCTCGCCGTCATGGCGGGGATGTACGCGGCGTGGCACGGTCCGGACGGACTCCGTCGCATCGCGGAGCGGGCGGAGCGTCTCACGTCCATCTTCGCCGCCGGCCTGCGCGGGGCGGGCGTGGAGGTTCTGAACGACACCTGGTTCGACACGGTCCGTGTCCGCGTGGCCGATGCCGACGCCGCCGTGGCCGCCGCGCTGGCCGAGGGCATCAACATCCTCCGCGTCGATGACACCACCGTCGGCGTGAGTTTCGACGAGGTGTCGACGCGACGCGAGGTGGAGGCCCTGTGGCGCGCATTCGGCGTCGACGCCTCGGTCGACGCGGTGGACGCCGACGCCCCGTCGGGCATCCCGGACGCATCCGCCCGCACCGGCGACATCCTCGACTTCCCGGTCTTCACGAGCTACCACACCGAGCACGAGATGCTGCGCTACCTGCGGCGTCTGCAGGACCGGGACCTGGCGCTCGACCGCACGATGATCCCGCTGGGCTCGTGCACCATGAAGCTGAACGCGACCTCAGAGATGCTCCCCATCACGTGGCCCGAGTTCGCGCGTGTCCATCCCTTCGCCCCGTCCGGCCAGACGGCTGGCTACCGGCGCATGATCGACGAGCTCGAGGCCGCGCTGTGCGAGATCACCGGCTAC
>CALMEC010000428.1 GCA_937862675.1 uncultured Actinomycetes bacterium | reverse complement strand
ACTGGAAAGCCGCGAGGGCGGCGCCATCTAGGATCGGCGGCAGGGTTCCGAAGCTCACGATGCCGTCGCGGTCGACCGGGGCCCAGCGCACATCCGCCGCGCGGCGGGTCTCCAAGTCCTGCAGCAGGTCGCGCACCGCGGCGTGCTCGACCCTGGAACTGACGATCACGGGCGGGGGGCGGTCGGCCGGCCGCGCCCAACCACATCGGGAGGGGCGCGAGCCCCCCGCCGTGCCCGATGATGTGGCGGGCCTCCCAGGCCGCGATCCGGTGCAGCTCCTGGTTGCGCCCGGGGCGGAGGTCCGCCAGGGAGCGCGAGACGTCCCATGCCCATGCGGGTGCCCACGACGACGCCTCGTCCAGCGCCGACCAGCGCCGTCGACGTTCGTTGGAGCGGGCGAACTGGTCGAGGGCGGCGATCCGGTCCCACTTCCCGGCCTGATCGACATGCCACCAGAGGGCCCGAAGCCGTTCCCGTGCACTCATCCGGAGGCGGTCGAGGATGCTTCGGGGCACATCGACAGGAAGCCCGGAGCGGAGGTCCGGGTGAACCAGCACGGTGGTCGCCCATGCGCGCCAGATGGGCTGGTCCGCGCCGTCGGAGGCGCGACGTGCGACCACGCCGGTGAGCGCCCACCACGCGAGCGCGGCGTCCTCGCTGAAGCCGCCGGTGATCGCCTCGACCAGCTCCGGGATGGTGATCTCGCGCCCGGCGGCCGCGACCCAGTCCTCAAGGGCGGTGCGGGGCAGCATGCCGGGGTCGGCGCCCCGCCATCCCCCGTCGGCGAGTCCTGCCACGATGTTCTCGGGCGATGCGGAGGGATTGACGAGTTTGGCGACGCCGCCGTCCTGGTCGGCCAGCAACTTCGCGGCCGCTGCGAGCTTCCCGGACTCGGCGGCGTCCGGCGGCCCGGCGACCCGGCCGAGCGGCCGGTACCAGCCCATGCCGTAGAGGTCGTGGCTCGTCTGGACGCCCATGGGGTCTCCGGCCGGCAGGAACTCGACCGAGACGGCCTCCTTGCCCTCCGCAGGGCGCATCACGCGCCCCAGGCGCTGGACGAACACGCGCTCCGACGTGGTGGGGGCGAGGTGCAGGACGACGGCGGCACGCGTCTCGTCCCATCCCTCCGTCAGCAGGTCGGCGTTGCAGAGGACGTCGATGTCGCCGCGACCGAACCGGCTGAGGATGAGGCTGAGCTCCCTTGCCGGCGTCTGGCCGGACACGGCGGCGGCCTTGACCCCTCGCTCCGTCATCTCGTCCGCGAGCGCATGCGCCTGGGCGACGGTCGCCGTGTAGGCCACGCCGGCCAGTTCCATCGGTGCGAAGTGCTCGACCCAGACGTCCGCGCACGCCTGGTGCCAGAGGGCGCGGTCGAGGGCACGTCCCAGGCTGGCCTGGTCGAAGTCGCCCCGCACACGGGTCACGTCCGACAGGTCGACGGCGCGCTCCACCCGGAGGCTGCGGAGCGGGGCCAGGATGCCGCGCTTGATGGCCTCCAGCCGGTCGAGGGTCGCGGCCACCGGGCCGAGGACCTGCTCGACGTGACCGGTCGTGGTGGCCGGGGTGGCGGTGAACCCGACGATCAGCGCGTTCTCGGCCCGGTCGAGCAGTGCCCGCGTCTGTGCGCCGAGGGTGGTGTGCGCCTCGTCGCAGATGATCAGGCCGATGCGGTCCCACTCGATATCGGCGGCGTGACGCAAAGAGGCCTGATAGGTGGCGATGGTCACTCCGGAGCGGCCCGCCGCCAGCGGACCGTCCATGTTGTGCCGGACGTCGGGGAAGAAGCGGACGAGCGCGGCGGCCGTCTGGTCCGCGAGGTTGCGCCGGGGCACCAGGACCAGGGTGGGTACCCCCAGGGCGGCGGCCAGGGCGCAGAAGGTGATCGTCTTGCCGGACCCGGTGGGGGCGTGGACCCACGTCCGGGTCGCGCCCATCCCGATGTGGGTGGCCAGTTCATCCAGCGCCTCGAGCTGATGCTCGCGCAGCGTCACGTTGGGCCACGCCGTCTGTGGATCGGCGAGGGCCTCCCGCAGGGCGTCGGTACGCGGCGCTTCTCCGCCAGATGTCGTGCTGCTCATCGAGTCATGGCTCCACCAGCCTGGTTCGAACCGCGTGGCCCACGACGGTGGACGGGTTCGATCAGCAGAGGCTCCCGGCCTCTGGTCAGGGAAGTCTCGGTCGGGGACAGACACCCCGACACGTCACGGCGGCCATCCTAACACCGCCGCCTCACGGACACACCTGACCCGCCATCGGACGGGTGGGCTCGCGTGGGTGCGGATGTGGGCTGGGGCCACGGGGGACGCGGGATGTCGTCTCCGTCGGGAGGCCGGGTCGTGCCCTTGGCGGGCCGCCCGGCGGCCGGCCGGACGGGCGGGGGTCGTCCTCCGGGGACGTGCACCACACCGCGACATCCTGGACCACCACTAGCATTGCCCACCGTGAAGGGATCGAACGTCAGCCGCGCGGTGATCCTGGCCGTCTCGTGTCTCATCCTGGGCTTCGTGGGCGGTTGGACGCTGGCCAACATCGGGTCCGACACCGTCTCTCTGCCGGACGTGAACCTCGACACGACGGTCGGCGGCGGTACATCCGCCTCGACGGGGACCGACGTGGCACAGGGAACCACCGGTACGTCCACGGGATCGTCCACCGGAACCACGGTGAGCACGACGTCGACCGGGACGACCACGGGCACGACGACCACGGGTACGACGGGCACCTCGACGACGGCCGGTCCGGTCGTCCGCTCCGACGTGACCGTCGCCGTCCTGAACGGCAGCGGCGTCAACGGCAAGGCCGCGCAGGTGGCGACAAGCCTCCGTGGAAAGGGTTGGACGGACGTCGCGACCGGCAACACCGCAACCGCGTCCGGCGACACGGTCTATTACCGCGACGCGTCGAAGGACGCGGCCGACGCGCTCGGCACGGATCTCCAGATCAGCACGGTCGCGCCGCTCTCGCAGTCGTCGATCGCCTCGTCCGTCAACGCCTCCGCCGACGTGGTCGTCGTGCTGGGATCGTGATTCGGGAGGCGGGCTATCCTTGAGGGGAGGAGGTCTTCCCCATGGACGTCACCGACAGCACGTTCGATGAACAGGTACTGATGCGGTCGCGCGACCTTCCGGTCGTCGTCGACTTCTGGGCCCCCTGGTGCGGGCCGTGCCGGCAGCTGGGGCCGCTGATCGAGAGCGTCGCGGCACGCTACGAGGACGACCTCGTCCTCGCGAAGGTCGACATCGACGACAACCCGGAGGTCGCGGCCCGGTTCCGCATCCAGAGCATCCCGGCCATCCGTGCGTTCCGCGACGGCGCGATCGTCGCCCAGTTCGACGGGCTCGTCCCCGCGGACTCCATCGACGCCTTCTTCCGCGCAGTGGTGCCGTCGGAGGCCGATCGGCTGGTCGCACAGGGCGACGAGGAATCGCTGCGCGACGCGGTCCGGCAGGATCCGGGACGGGTGGACGCGCGGGTCCTGCTGGCACGGATCCTCATGACCACGGGCCGTGCGGACGATGCCGTCCCCGTCCTCGAACCCGTCTCCCACGACGCGGAGGCGCAGGGGATCCTGGCCCGGCTCGCGCTGGCCGCCGACGACACGCCCGACGTCCAGGCGGGGATCGCCGCGCCCGACCGAGGCGACGTGGAGGACGGGCTCTCGTACCTCATCGACGCCATCCGCGGCGCGTCCGGCGAGGCCCGCGAGGCTCTTCGGCAGGCGATCGTGGGGGTGTTCCTGGAGCTCGGCGACCAGGACGAGCTGACCGTCAAGTTCCGGCGGCGCCTGGCCCAGACCCTGTACTGACCGACCGCGGGGCGGGGTCAGGCGCCGACCGACGGCTCCGGGTCGTTGCCGGTGGATCCCTCCGCGGCGGCGGCCGTTGCGCGCTCGCCGCGCTTCGCGGCGCGCCGTGCCAGGACGAACGCCACCACACCGAGTGCGAGCACGACGCCGCCCACGATCCACACCCATGTCGGCACACCGTTGTCGGGTGCCTTCTCTCCCACCTGGAGTGCGCCGGCCGCGTCGGCCGCCTGCAGCCGGTTCATGATGTTGACCGCGCCCTGGGCCGGGTGCTCCTTCAGCGTCGCGAGCTCGTTCTGTTCCGCATCCGCGATCTCGGCCTTGAACGCATCGGCGCTGATGCCGATCGCGCGGGGGGCGAGGACGACCACGCCGTCGATGTTGTCGATGCCGATCTTCTTGGCCATGCCGACGCGGAGCCGGAGCGCCATCTCGTCCATCGACTCGTTCGCCGGAGGCGCCGCGACGATCACGTAACGCGTGGGGAACGACTTTTCCGCCGAGCCGAGGTCCGCTGCGGATGCCTCCAGCAGCGCGCGATCCGCGTTGCTGAGCGTCGCGCCGCGGTCGACCACGACCGGTGTGTCCATGATCTGGGCGGCGGTCACCGCGGCCTGCAGGCCGGCCGGGGCCATGCCGAGCACGACCAGGAGAAGAAGAAGGAGGCGAATTCTCATGACCTCCTGGTTATCGGCGTCGTGCGCCGAGACCTTACGGGCGGATGAGAATCGGTGTGCCCGGCGACACCAGGCGCGAGATGCGGAGGATGTCCGCGTTGCCGTGCCGGATGCATCCGTGGCTGGAACGACGGCCGATGGAGGAGGGGACGCTCGTGCCGTGGAGGGCGAAGCGGCCGTTGCCGCCCGCGTATTCGTTGAGCACCCGCGAGTAGCCCGTCGTCGGCATGATGACCGGTCCCAGGAACCCCTTGGGCGGGCCCAGGACCTTCTCCGCGATGGCGAAGTGCCCGTGCGGCGTGGGGGTCCCGACTGCGCCGACGGCGTCCTTGGCCGTGATGACCAGCTTGTTGCTGCGGTACACGTACGTGGTGAGAGACCCGGTGTCGACGACGATCCGCACGGTGTTCTTGCGGAAGCGGAGGTAGTCCGACGGGACCCATCCCGACGTGCCGTTGGGGCGGATCGGGAGCAGGAGCCGGGTCCATTCCTGGCCGTTCACCGTGCGTTGTGAGAGGACCAGCAGGATGGTGGGCCCGCCCGCGAGGGGCGCGACCGGCTGCACGGTCATCACGGCCTTGGCCCGGTGATCGGGTCTGGCCTTCGCCACAACGGGGGCGAGGACGCGGGCGTTCCACGAGAGCGACGGCGTGGGGGCCCGCGGGGTCTGCGACGTGGCGGCCGTGGCCGGCGTCGCGCCATGGGCGAACGTGGTGGATCCACCGGTCAGCACGCCGGCGAGCATGACGATGAGGGCGATGCGGGGAAGGCGTCGGAGCGACCCGTCGATCCGGCTTCCCTGCCGGGGTCCTGCCAGTATTCCCATGCGGCGAAGGTAGCACGACGGACCGGAGGAACCCGTTAGGCATGCGTAAGAGTTGATCGCGAATCTCACCACACTCATGGGCCGGCTGAATGCGGGTGTGCCCGCCAGCATCCTCGGTGCCATGGACAGTGTCGCGGACTGGGCCGAGCACAACGGGTACCCCGCGATCTCGCTCATCGTCGCCCTCGACGGCGTGATCCCCATCTTCCCCGGTGAGACCGTCGTCGTCGCGGGGGGCAACCTGGCCGGACAGGGGAGTCTCTCTCTCATCGCGGTGATCATCGCCGGCATGGTCGGCGCCATGATCGGCGACTCGACGGCCTACTGGCTGGGGCGCGCCGGCGGGGACCGCATCGACCGCTGGCTCATGAAGGTGGCCGGGCCGGATCGCCTGGAGGCCGCGCAGCACATGGTGCAGCGACGCGGGCCGGTGCTCGTCACAGCGGGCCGCTTCCTCCCGGGCATCCGGATCGCCATCAACTTCACGGCCGGCGCCGGGCACATGACCTACCGGAGGTTCCTGGTCTTCAACTCGCTGGGCGCCCTCATCTGGGCGACCCAGGCGACCGTCCTGGGGTACGTCTTCGGGAAGCAGTTCGAGGACCGGCCCTGGATCGGCCTCACCATCGCCGTCGCCATCGCCGTCGCCATCGGCGGGCTGGTCGCCCTGTACGAGCACCGGAAGGTGAAGCGCGAGCGTGCGCGACACCATG
>CALMEC010000427.1 GCA_937862675.1 uncultured Actinomycetes bacterium | reverse complement strand
CAATCGGCGGCGACCATGTCGACGAATCGCTCAAAGTGCTGCGTGACGTTGGCGTCCTGGTATCGCTGCTCGGCGTCCACGACGCCTCCAGGACGAGGGCAAAGGAACGGAACATCCGTGTTGAACGCATGTCCGTGACGCCCGACCGCGACGGCCTTGTCGAACTCGCCAAGCTGGTCGATGCAGGGAAGCTCTCGCCCCATGTGGCGAGGACCTTCCCGCTCGACCAGGCGGGGGCAGCCCATGCTTTCCTCGCCACGCGGCCCATCGGCAAGATCGTGCTGACGGTCTGAGGCCTGCGCGAAAGCGAAAAGGGCGCGGTGTTCCGCGCCCTTTTCGATTTACGGTTTTCCGGCCTAGTGCCGGTATTGCTGGATCCGCGTGGTGCGCAGCCCGGCAAGCCCGTATTCGTCGATCGACGCCTGCCAGGACAGAAATTCCTCGGTGGTGAGCTTGTAGCGCTGGCACGCCTCCTCGAGGCTGAGAAGCACGCCTCGCACGGCGGCAACGACCTCGGCCTTGCGGCGGATGACGAGTGTTTCGAGCGGGCCGTCGGCGATGGTGAAGAGCACCGTGTCGACGGTAACTGAGTACTTCGGTGTGCGTGCCATGGTCTCCATCATATTGTCATGGTGACGTGGTAGGTCGGGCGATCCCGCCCGGCCGTTGTGAACGAGCGCGATGACCGGTGTGTATCACGGGGCGTCGGCCGCCGCTGAGGTCCGGGGTCCCGCGTGCCGCGGGAACCGGCACCGGTTCGTGTCGACATGCCGCGACGCCGGTCGATGTGCCGCACCCCAGAGGGCGCTCAGGAAGTCCACAGGAAACGCTCAGCAAGCGGGACTAGTCTCATGGCGGAACACGACGAGCGGGGGAGTCATGGCGGCAGACGGCGGTGAGGCCCGGGTCCTGGTGGTGGACGATGAGGAGAGCATCACGCAACTCCTGTGCACCGCGCTGCGCTACGAGGGGTTCGAGGTCGAGTCGAGCGACTCGGGACGTGGTGCGCTCCAGAAGGTCGAGTCGTTCCGGCCGGATCTCCTGCTTCTCGACGTGATGCTCCCGGACCTCGACGGATTCGAGGTGCAGCGGCGCCTTCCGGACGGCCCGGGACGCCTGCCGGTGGTGTTCCTCACGGCCCGCCGCGACACCGAGGACCGGGTGCGCGGGCTCACGATCGGCGCCGACGACTACGTCACCAAGCCGTTCAGCCTGGAGGAGGTGATCGCCCGGGTCCGCGCCGTGCTCCGTCGCACGAACGGCTCGGGCAATCAGCGGCGCCTCCAGTACGCCGATCTCGAGCTCGACGAGGACCTCCACGAGGTCCGCCGCGGCGGCGAGGTGATCGATCTCACACCGACCGAGTTCAACCTCCTGCGATACCTGCTCTCCAACGCGGGTCGCGTGTTGTCCAAGCCCCAGATCCTCGACCATGTGTGGCACTACGACTTCGGCGGCGACGCCAACGTGGTCGAGACCTACATCAGCTACCTGCGCAAGAAGGTCGACGTGCTCGGCGAGCCCCTCATACAGACGGTCCGCGGTGTCGGATACAGCCTGAGAACCCGTGCGTAGCCCACGCTCCCTCCGCTCCCGGCTGGTCCTCGTCACCCTCGTTCTGACGCTCCTCGGGCTGACCGTGGCCGGCGTCGCCACGTACGGCGCGCTTCGCAGTTTCTTGCTCGACCGGACCGACGCCCAGCTGCGCGCGGCGTCCGATCAGGTCCGGAGGCTCAACACCCGTCAGTTCGCCGCGATCGTCGCGGGGGCGGACGTGGTCACCCCGGGTGGTCTCGCGGGGTCGGGCGGACCTCACGGGGGACCCCGCAGTCCGGCGGGATTCCCGCGGTCCGAACTCGCGCTCTACACGACGACCGGCAGCCTGATCGGGAGCGACGACGTCATGCCGGAGACCATCGATCCGGCGAAGGGGACCCGGACGATCCAGATCGGCGGCGTGTCGCACCGCGTCCTCGTCACCCCGGTCGAGATCATGCCGTCGTGGCCGGAGGACACCACGACGATACCGACAAGCGTGGTCGCGGCGGTGGCGCTCCCGCTGGACGGGGTGCACGACACGCTCCGGCGGCTGCTCCTGATCGAGATCCTCGTGGGGATCGCCGCGCTCGTTGCGGCAGGAGGGGTGGGATACGCGCTCGTCCGGGTGGGCCTGAAGCCGCTCACCGACATCGAGGGCACCGCGGAGGCCATCGCGGAGGGCGACCTCTCACATCGCGTGGCCGACGAGAACCCGTCCACCGAGGTCGGCCGGCTCGGGCGTTCCCTCAACGTCATGCTCGGGCAGATCGAGGCGTCGTTCGCGGAGCGCGAGGCGTCGGAACGGCGCCTGCGTCAGTTCGTCGCCGACGCGTCGCATGAGCTGCAGACGCCGCTGACATCGGTCCGCGGATACGCGGAGCTCTTCCGCCGGGGAGCGGCCGACCGTCCGGAGGACCTGGCCACGGCCATGCGGCGCATCGAGGCGGAGTCCGAGCGTATGGGCGTCCTGGTGGACGACCTGCTGCTCCTTGCGCGTCTGGACCAGGGACGTCAGCTCGACCACGCGCCGGTGGACCTGGTGCAGGTCGTCCGTGACCAGTCGGGGGATCTGCGGGTCGTCGCGCCGGACCATCCGGTCACGGTCGATGCCCCGATGCCGGTCGAGGTGATGGGGGACGAGGTGCGCCTGCGGCAGATCGTGACGAATCTGCTGAGCAATGCGCGCATGCACACGCCCCCGGGCACGCGCGTGAGGGTCTCGGTCCTGCGCGAGGGTGACGAGGCCGTCATCGTCGTCGCGGACGACGGGCCGGGCATCGACCCGGAACACCGCGACCGTCTCTTCGAGCGCTTCTTCCGAGCCGACCCGTCTCGAGCGCGGGCCAGCGGCGGCAGCGGGCTGGGACTCTCGATCGTCGCCGCCATCGCGGCGTCGCACGGGGGCACGGTGTCCGTGGCGAACCCGGTGACCGGCGGGACGACGTTCACCGTCCGGATCCCCGTCTCGGGGGTCCCGCCCGATCCCGTTCCGGTGGAACACTCTCCGGAGACTCCTCGCTAGGTGGTCGATCCCCCGGGACTCCGGGTCCCGTGCCGATCGTCGTCCGCGGACGCTCAGCGATCCCGAATGATCACGAGGCCGGGGTGTCCCGACCGCCACGGTCACCGTGGGGATCGTCGGCGTGACCGGCTCCGGCGATGACCGCGGTCCGCGCCGGATCCACGCGGGGGGAGAGAGAACGGCCGCGGCGTCCGACGGCGTCCCGTCACAGGACCGCATGCCGGGTGCCGACCGGGAAACGACCGTGGCTGACGCGGTGCACGGGGGGAGCGATGGCACGGGCGTGGCCCGGCCAGGACCCGTCCGCCGGTGACGGGGTGCCATCACAACGATCCCGGTGAGAACGGCCATCTCGTCCGCCCCGATGCGGACACGGCGACGGAGATCGCGCTGACATCACGTGAAATGTCCTGGTAATCAGGATGTATCGCCGTTTCGCCGGTGGCTCTCGGAGCGGGGCCCTCGGTACATGGTCACCGGCGGCTGGACATTCGGTCCGCCGTCGTCGCATAGGATGCGGTCCTTCGTCGTGCCGGTCGGCCGTTCCTCCGCTCTCCGTCGGGATTTCTCCGCCCGTCCGGCCAGCGTGGATACTCCCGCCGTTTCGTGCGAAAGTGCCGTCGGGACGGGCCGCTACGCTCTTCCCTATTCCCGTTTGTCGATGAGGAGGATCTGGGTTGAACAAGTCTGAGTTCGTGGCCGCTATCGCGAGTCGTACCGGAGGCACGCAGGCGGACGCCGCGCGCTTCCTGGACGCTGCTCTCGACGAGATTCAGGCGACGCTCGCCAAGGGCGGCGAGGTGTCGATCACAGGGTTCGGGAAGTTCTCGACCAGCGAGCGGGCCGCGCGTCAGGGCCGTAACCCGCAGACCGGCGAGCCGATGTCCATCGCGGCGTCGACCCTCCCCAAGTTCACCGCCGGTGCCGTGCTCAAGGCGTCGGTGGCCAAGAAGAAGGGCAAGAAGAAGTAGTCCGCGTCTCTGCGGGGTGGCACGGCTGCCACCCCGCGTGCGCGTCGGTCACATCGTCCGCGGCGGGACGTCAGCGCAGCTGACCCTCGGCCCGGAGATGCTTAACGATCGAACCGGAGATTGCGGTTGCGATCACATCGGTGCGTCGCAGTATCGCGGCGTCCGTGCCCACCGCCCCGGTCTCGATGAGGACACGGGCCGTGGCATCCGTCCGTCGGAAGCCGTAGTAGCGCATCATGCGGGGGTTCCCCGTGGGGGTCTCCAGTCGCACCCCGCCGCTGCGCGCTCCGTTCGCGGGGGTGAAGACCCGTGCGTATGCCGCGCGCATCCGCAGCGCGAGCCGGTAGGAACGTCCCTGCACGGCGGCCGAGATCGTCGTCGCCGGCCGGTGGGGCGCGCTGTCCGGATAGGGCGTGGACCGGGGCGTCCCGGTCCCCTGACCGTGGTAGTAGTTCTCGCCGGAACCCGCCACCGCATAGCCGAGCGCGGCGTGACCGCCGGGCGTGTCGTAGTGGATCGAGACGAACACGGCGGCCGGTGCCCCCAGCGGTGTGACACGACCCGCCGTGTGACGGGCGTCGACGCCGGCGGCGCGGAGCCGCCTCTCCACGGCGGCCGACAACCGTGTGGTGAACGCGATCTCGCCGGCGGCGCCCGTCTGCACGAGGTATCCCGGCTCCCGCGGGGCCTCGTGCCCCGCCTGCACGTAGACGACCGGGCGGGCCGGGGACGACGGGTTCACCCCGAAGGGGAGGAGCGTCGCCGCCGCGAGCAGTCCGATCATCGCCACAGGTCCTCTCGGTCGAAGAAGGAGAGGAGCGCGTCGGCCGTCGCGGCCGGCTCCTCCTCCGGAAGGAAGTGCCCGCACGGCAGCGGCCGGGCCGTGACGTCGTCGGCGCAGTCGGTCCAGGTGGCGGCGACGTCGTAGAGCCGGTGCATCGCGCCGAACGTCCCCCACATCACGAGGAGCGGGCATCCGATGCGACGGTCGCGGTCCGCGGCGTCGTGCTCCAGGTCGATCCCCGCGGCGGCGCGGTAGTCGTCGCAGCTCGCGCGGACGGTGTCCTCGTCGAAAGCGGAGACGTAGTGGTCGAGCGTCTCGGCGTCGTAGGCGAAGTCGGGACCGCTCCACCGGTCGAGTGTCATCGTCAGGAAGTCCCGTGGCGCTCCGCCGATGAGCCGTTCGGGGAGGGGCGGGGGCTGGCTCAGGAAGAACCAGTGGTAGTAGGCCCGCGCGAAGTCCTGGTCGGTGCCCTCGAACAGCCGAAGCGTCGGCACGATGTCGAGTAGGGCGGCGGGGAACCC
>CALMEC010000426.1 GCA_937862675.1 uncultured Actinomycetes bacterium | reverse complement strand
TGAGCGCCGAGGGTTCGTCCTCGATCCCGGGGTTCCCGTCACGGGGCATACCATGGCAGCGATGGCCGATCTCAGCGGATACGAGACGGACCTGTCGAACCTGCCCCCATCCGCGTGGCCGGCGTATCTCGACGAGCGCTCCGGCCTGCCCGGACCGCGGGCGAACCTCACGCTGGTGAGCACCGCGGCATCTCGGGCGGACGGGGCGACCATCGATGCGCTCCTCGCCCACGGGGGCGAGTACCAGACACTCTGCGCCGCGGCTGCACTCGCCCGGCGAGCCGACGATCCGGCCTCCGAGGCCCGGGCCCGCACCCTGGCCGCCGACGAGCGCTGGCGGGTACGGGAGGGCGTGGCCATCGGCCTCCAGCTGCTGGGTGACCGCTCATCCGTCGATCTGACGCGAATCGTCCGTCACTGGGTCGATGACCCCAGGCCCCTCGTCCAGCGCGCGGCGATCGCGGCCGTCTGTGAACCCCGGCTGCTGCGCGATCCCTCGGTTGCGACCGTCGCGCTCGGAATCTGCGACCGGGCGACGAGGAACCTCTGCGCGCTCCCCGCCGACCGGCGGAGGCAGGCCGATGCACGCACCCTGCGCCAGGGGCTGGGCTACTGCTGGAGTGTGGCGGTGGCCGCTCACCCGGAGGAGGGCCTGCCCATGTTCCGGGCGCTCGACACGAGCGACTCGGATCTCGCGTGGATCGTGAACCAGAACAGCAGGAAGAAGCGGCTGGCGACGCTCCTCGGTTGACGGTCCCCAAGGACCCGGCCGGACCGGGACGACCCGGCGACGCCTTCGCGGCAGGATGGCCGGACGCCGCCCACGATCCGGCCGATGTCCAGGCCCCCGATCGCAGGCGGGCGCCGGCGCGATCCCCTGCGCGTGGCGTGGGGGTCCGGGCCCGTGCTCGGGGAGCCCCCGCCCGCGCTGTGCGGCACTACGCGATGTCGGCGAGCGGCCATCCTCCGGCGGCGAGCCGTCCCGCGACGCGATACCGGTCGATGGGCGGGACGTTGGCGGCGAACCGGGAGCGGAGGTCCTTCGCCGTCGCACTCTCCGCAACCGGGCCATAGCCGATGACGTCCGGCAGGACCCGGACCAGTTCGTCCATCTCCTCCTGTGTCAGGCGCTCGCCCAGGACGCGGATGAGGCCCATGCGGTCGGCGGTGGGGACCACGGCCGGGCCGCCGTCGAGCACGGGGCCGTCCATGCCGTTGCCGACCGCGCGCGTGCCGGCGATCAGATCCTGCACCGGGCGTGCAAAGCGCCGTGAGGTGACGATCGCGCCGTTGATCGCCGCGAGCATCGCTATCAACAGCACGAGCGTGAGCGTCAGGCGGAAGCTGTACTTC
>CALMEC010000425.1 GCA_937862675.1 uncultured Actinomycetes bacterium | reverse complement strand
GGGTTTGGGATGGGCGGGGGGGGGGATGCCCGGCGGCGCGTCGAGCAGGTCGCCGCTCCGTTCCATGGCGCCGGCCGCCTTCTGGACATCGCCCCAGGTCTCGCCCAGCGCGCCCGCCGCGCCCGCCGCGAGCACCGACAGGAAAGCGAACTGGAACAGCGCGCCCCAGCTCATCTCGCCCTTCAGGCCGGCGTGCACGCCCAGCCAGAAGATCACCACCACCCCGCCGAACACCAGGCTGATGACCAGGGCGGTCATCACCGCCCGCGCGGTCATCCGCCGCAGGGAGGTCTGGAACGAGGCCTCGACCGCCGCCCCGAACCGCCCATCCGCCTCTCCCTCGGAGTGGTCGACGGCCGCAACGTCTGGGCCACGGACCTGGACGCCGCGCTCCGCGTGGTCGACACCGCCGTCGGCGCCATCGGATCGGACCGCGTGACGATCGCACCGTCCTGCTCACTGCTGCACCTTCCCGTCACGCTGAAGGGTGAGGACCGCCTGGATCCGGAGGTGCGATCGTGGCTCGCGTTCGCCGACGAGCGTCTCACGGAGCTCGCGCTCCTCGGCGAGCTCACCGACGCGGACACCGCGACCCGGGACGTCCGGCTGACGGAATCACGCGCCATCCAGGAGTCGCGCCGCACGTCGCAGAAGACCAACGACGCAACGGTCGACGCCCGCACGGCCGGCCTGCGTCCCGACGACTACTCGCGCAGTGCACCGGCGCCCGAGCGGCGCGTCATCCAGCGTGAGCGCATCGCGCTTCCCGACTACCCGACCACGACGATCGGGTCGTACCCGCAGACCCCCGAGATCCGGAAGACACGACGCGACTTCGCCACCGGCGCCATCGACGGCGTCGCGTACGAGCGCTTCATGACGGACGAGATCGCCACAGTGATCGCGTTCCAGGAGGAGATCGGCCTCGACGTCCTCGTCCACGGCGAGCCCGAACGCAACGACATGGTCGAGTACTTCGGCGAGCAGCTCGCCGGTTTCGCCTTCACCGCCAACGGCTGGGTCCAGTCGTACGGCAGCCGGTGCGTCAAGCCGCCCATCATCTTCGGCGACGTCTCGCGCCCCACACCCATGACGGTGCAGTGGTGGCAGGCGGCGCAGAACCTGACCGACCGTCCGGTGAAGGGCATGTTGACCGGGCCGGTCACCATCCTGCAGTGGTCGTTCGTGCGCAACGACCAGCCGCGTGAGGAGACCTGCACGCAGATCGCCCTGGCCATCCAGGACGAGGTGTCCGATCTGGAGGCCGCCGGCTGCGCGATCGTCCAGGTGGACGAGGCCGCGCTCCGCGAGGGCCTGCCGCTCCAGATCCGCGACCGTGACGCCTACAACCGCTGGGCCGTGGACTGCTTCCGCCTGGCCGTGGCCGCCGCGAAGCCGGAGACGCAGATCCACACGCACATGTGTTACTCGGAGTTCAACGACATGATGGAGCACATCATCCGCCTGGACGCCGACGTGATCTCCATCGAGGCCTCGCGCTCCGGCATGGAGGTGCTCGACGCGTTCGAGGGGTCCACGTCGTACCCCAACGACATCGGGCCCGGGGTCTACGACATCCACTCGCCGCGGGTGCCGTCGACCGATGAGATCGAGGCGCTCCT
>CALMEC010000424.1 GCA_937862675.1 uncultured Actinomycetes bacterium | reverse complement strand
CGCCGGTCGCGCCGGCGTCCCCGCCCGCCGGGCCCGCACCGACCTTCCCGCCCGTCGCCTCTGCGGCCCCGTCGTCGCCCGCCGTGGCGCCGGAGCCGCCCTCGTCCGCTCCGCCCGTGGGTCCCACCTTCACCGAGGTGGGCGCCCCCGACACCCCGGATGAGCCGCCGGAGGTCCCCGACCTCACCGCCCTCACCGAGGAGGAGCGCCGGGAGCCGGTCGTCGAGCCCGAGGAGATCCACCCGGCCGAGGCCCTCTTCGGCGACTCGGACGACATGGATATGCCGACGTTGCTCCAGAGCGTCCCGTCGGAACCCGAGGAGATCGCACCGCCGGAGCCCCGGGAGGCCGCCCCCGCGCCGGTCGAACCGCCGTCCGAGGAGGAGGCCGCACCCTCCGGCGTCGACGCTCCGCCGGAGCCCGAGGCGGAGCCGGCACAGGAGAAGGACGAGTCCTCCGGAGGCAACCCCGTCACACAGCTTTTCCGGGCGCTCAAGCGGGATCACCGCGACGACAAGGATGACGAACCTCCCGCGACGCGCTGATGCCCGTCGGGATCGTCGCCGCGGGACACCGTGAGTCGGCCCGGGCCGGTGCGGTCACCCTCGCGCGCGGCGGCAACGCCGTGGATGCCGCGGCGGCGGCCGCGTGTGCGGCGTCCGTCGCGGAGAGCCCCCTCACCGGGCCCGGTGCCGGCGGGTTCCTGACGTTCCGCCCGGCCGAGGGGCCGGCGCGCGTCATCGACTTCTTCGTGCAGGTCCCGGGGCTCGGGGAGGACGGACGTCGCCTGGAGCCCGGCATGCTGGACTCGTTCGTCGTCCCGTTCGGCGGTGCCGACCAGGTGTTCCACATCGGTCCCGCCTCCGTCGCGGTGCCGGGGTTCCTGCACGGCATCGCGCATGCCGTGGAGCGTCACGGCCGGCTGACGCTCGCCGAGGTCGTCGAACCGGCATGCCGTCTGGCGCGCGAGGGAGTGCGGCTCACGGCGGAGACCGACTACCTCTTCCGCATCCTCGGTGCGATGCTCCTGTTCACGCCCGAGGCGGGAGCGGTGTACGCACCGGGAGGACGGCTCCTCTCCGAGGGCGACGTGCTCCGCATCCCGGAGCTCGCGGACACGTTCGAGCTCTTCGCGGCCGAGGGGGCCGAGGCCCTGGGCCACGGTGCGATCGGCCAGGCCATCCGAGCCCATCTGGGGGACCACGGGCTCGTCACCGCCACGGACCTGCGGGAGTACCGCGTGGTGGAACGCGAGCCCCTGCACCTGAGGCGGGGAGACGACGAGGTGGTCACGAACCCGCCGCCGTCGGCCGGGGGCATCCTCATCCTCACGGCCCTCTCGACGATCGATCCGGCCGCGGCGGGTACGGACGTGGGCTTCTACCGGGCGGTCGTCGAGGGTGGCGTCCACGCCAACGGCGTCCGCGACGAGACGTTCCTGGACGCGTTGCGCGAGCCGGGCCTCATCGAGCGCATCCTGGGCGCGATCACGCGCAAGCCGACCGGGACCACGAACGTCAGCGTCATCGACGCCGACGGCGGGATGGCCAGCCTGTCGTCCTCACTCGGCTCCGGGGGCGGCGTCGTCGTCCCGGGCACCGGGATCCTCCTCAACAACATGTCCGGTGAGCAGGACCTCAACCCGGCCGGGTTCGGCCTGTCGGACCCCGGTCTGCGCATGACGTCCATGATGGCCCCGACGCTGGTGGTGCGGAACGGCGAACCGGTGATGGCCCTGGGGTCCGCGGGTTCGAATAGGCTGAGGTCCGCGATACTCCAGACGCTGGTCAGCGTCCTGGACGGCGGGCTGGGTGTCGCGGCGGCGGTGAACCGGCCACGGGTGCATCCGGAGGACGGCCGGGTGGACGTGGAGTTCGGGGTCGATGAGGAGGTGTGTACCGCATTGGAACGGGACGGACATTCGCTGCGCAGATGGGATGCGCGCAATCTGTTCTTCGGCGGCGTGTCCGCCGTCACACGCCGGGACGGTGTCCTGGCGGGCGCGGGTGATCCGCGTCGCGGCGGGGCCGCCGCCGTCGTCACCGCCGACGGAGAGGTCAGGGACCTGTGAGCGACGAATTCTCGCGACGCGTGACGGCGGACGGCGTCGACTACGTGCTCGTCCCGCAGCCGATCCGCACCAGCCTGACGGATGATCCCGCCGCCATGTGGGGCTTCCAGGTCCACGTGATGCGCGACGACGAGCTGGTGGGCATCAAGACCTGCTTCGTCGGACGCATCCGGGTGCACACCATCGCGCCGCACGTCGTGGACGGGCCGACGTCCGACCTCGCGCCGATCGTCTACGGCGTGGCCCTCGACAAGATCGTGGAGCGCCTCGCCGAGGGGGCGCCGGAGGACGAGATCCTCTTCGCATGAGGCGGTGCTTCGGGTTCCTCGCGACGGTCGCGTGCGTCGTCGCGCTGATCGGTGCGACGGGTGCGTCGGCGGCCCCGTCGATCCTCCACATCCGCGAGGGCGCGGCGGACGCCGAGACGGCCGCGCGCATCACCGCGGTCAACCAGCAGTGGATGGACGCCCACCCGGGGAAGACCCCGGAGAAGAAGCAGGAGTTCCGGCCCGAGGGCTCGGCGATACTCTGGCGCTACTACCGCAACCAGGGGTTCTTCCCCAACTGGGTGACGGCGGCACGCGACGTCGGGCGCCGCCAGCGCGCGGGCGAGGCCGGCAACGGGAGGGCCGCAGTCGACGAGATCGTCTCGTACGGCACGCGGCGGGTGGCCCCAGACGGCACGGTGTTCCGCGTCAACGAGAGCGTCTATCTCTCGACGGACGGAACGGCACCGCCGTGGCGCGACGCGATGGGTCAGGGGCTCATCCTCACGACACTCATCCCGACGCTGGACGAGAGCTCGACGTCGGCGGACCGCGAACGGATCCGCATGCTGGCCACGGAGTACCTCAACTCGTTCGGGGTCGACTGGCGTGACGGCGGCGTCGGGACGGACGGCAAGGCCGGCGGGAAGTGGTTCCTCGAGTACGCCACACCCCGCGGCGACGAGTCCCGCATCCTCAACGGATTCATGCAGTCCATCGTCAGCCTGAACCGGTTCGCCGCGCAGGCCGACACGCTCGCGGCGAAGGATCCGGGCTGGGCGGATCTCCGCGACCGGGCTCGCGAGTACGTGCGCCTGGCGGCGCTCGAGGTGGACGCGCACCTCGACGACTACGACCTCCACAACGGCCTGTCGCGCTACAGCATGCGCAGCACGGACCCGGCACCCGAGACCTATCAGGTGTACCACCGGCAGCTCCTGCAGCTGCTCCAGGACGTGGACTACCTGCCGAAGGAGTGGCGTGACCACTTCAACCGGGTGCGCGCCTCATGGAGCGGGGAGGATCTCTCGTCCGGCCGTCCCTGGTGGCAGTGGACGCTGGTCGTGGCCGGGGCGATCCTCCTCATCCTCGTGGCGCTGCGCATCCGCGCCCGCCGGATGCAGATGCGTCGCCGGCGCACCCGCCTGGGGGATGGGGACGCTCCGCCCACGCCGTAGCGGTGGCCGGGCGCCGTCACGCCGTCATGTCACGTCAGACAGGACGTCCAGCGCGTCCAGCAGTCCCGTCATCCACCACGCGTAGTCGTGCCCGCCCGGGTACTCGCGCAGGACCACGCCGGCCCCCGACGCCCGGCAGGTGTCCGCGAAACGTCGGCTGAGCGGCCCCAGCACCCGCTCGTGGCGCCCGTACTGGATCACGAGCCGGCGACCGCCGAGATCGGATTCCCGCGCCGCGGCGGGCAGGCGACCGTCCTCTGTGCGCGGCGTGCCCTCCGGCGCGCCGTGCCAGTACGACCCGGACTGGGCGATGGCGGTCATCGCCAGGTCCGGCCGGTGGACGACGACGGATGCGGCGGCCAGGCCACCCAGGCTCTGCCCGGCGACGATGACGTTCGCAGGGGTGATCACCTCGCCGATCACCGTGTGACGGCAGGCGTCGAGGACGTGCTCGAGCGCATGGCCGACGGCGTCCGCGTCCGGCAGGAGCGCCACACGGCCTGAGCGCCCTCCCGACCCGACGATCGCGATCGCTGCCGGCGGTCCGCCGATGCGGCGGAGGGCGTCCTCCAGGGGCAGCCCGTCCCAGGACTCGCCGTCGAACAGGACCACCAGCCGCTCGGCGCCGTCGTCCGGGACGAGGAGGCGCGACCACGGAGCGGGTGAGTCCGCCGGCAGGTCGAGGTCCGTGGTCTGGTGGTGCCGGCGGACGGGTGCGTCGGGGGACTCGGCCGGATGGCGCGGGCTTCCGGGCATGCGCAGCACCGAACTCCCGTGTCCCAGGGGGTTGGGGATGTGTTCCGCGTTGCGCGGGTCAGGCACGCCGGCCGCATGCACGGCCCGCCATCCCTCCGGTGTTCGCCCGGCGTCGTCGGGGATGCGGGGCATGGTGACGATCCGGTAGCTCGCGACGAGGTCGTCGGGGAGGAGGTACCCGAGTGCGGCAACGCCGGTGTCGCCGATCCACTCCATGCGCGCCGGTCCGATGTCCTCGCGATTGGCGTCGGTGATCGAGTTGACGTGGACCATCACGTCCCAGCCGACGTGGGCGGGGTCGTCGGGGGCCCATGCGAAGGTCACCTCGGCCATGCCGGGTTCCGGGCTCCGGCCGATCACGGGCAGGCGATCCGGGAGCGGGGCGCCGGAGCGGAGCCCGCGGAGGAGGTCGGTCTCGACGCGCCGGGGCGGGTCGGTCGCGGCGTACATGCCGGCCGGCCAGGGCCGCGTCACCGTTCGGCTCCCCGGGCGCGGGCGGATGGCGACGGACTCGCGATGGTCACCGTCCGCTGGCGCTGAAGTGCTGGTAGTCCTTGTCGCCCGACCACCGGCCGCCCCAGCCCCATCCCTCTGCGGTGAACGCGCGCACCAGTGCGCCATGTTCGACGGCGACGCCGGGCCGGGGGCGACGGACGAGGAACGGGACGCTTCGTGGATGCGATGTCCGGCCGGCGGACACGTACGGGTTCTCGATCGGGTTGATGTCGATGGCGCGACCGTATGCGTGCTTCGACCATTGGCGCCCGCCGTCGACGTAGCGGCAGTTGAAGGCGCTCGTGTTGTCCGCCTCGATGGAACGGAAGTCGCTTCCCCCGAACCGCTCGATCGGCACCATCCAGCGGATCGGCACCCCGGACGTGTAGAGGCGGCGCATCACGCGCACCGTGGACGCCGCGACGTCGCGGTTGACGACGAGCCGGCCGGTGCGCGTGGTCCCGCCGAAGGTGTGGTGGGTGACCCGCACCATGCGGAGCCGGTCCAGCCCGACGGGACAGCCGGGACGCCATGCCGAGGGGGTCATGGCGCGGCGCTCCGTGGGGGAGAGCGGCGTGATCGACCAGGTGAACGCGGGGGCGGCGGCGGCCGGTGCGGCGGCGGCGAGGGCGACGCCGACGGTGATCGCGATGCGCCGACCGTGCCTCATCCGCGTGCCGTCCGCATGCGGCCGTCCGGCGTCGCCCGGGGCGGACGGCCGTCGGCGCGCCGGTGACGGCGTTCGCGCGCCAGCGGGTGCGCCATCAGGTGGGATGAGGCCAGCCCCGCCCACGGGTCGTACCGTCCGAGGAGTTCCGCCGAGTCGGCCTCGGTGGCCGGCCGGTCCAGCAGGTTCGCCGAGAGCCGGATGAGGTTGAGGTCGCCCACCAGGCCGATGTCGTAGCGGCCGGCACCGTGGAGCGCGACGACGCCTGCCGACCACGGGCCCACCATGCGCTCACGAAGCAGGCGTCCTCGCAGGCCGTCGGCGCTCTCGTTCCGCAGTGCCTCGAGGTCCACATGGCGCACCAGCCGGCCGAGCGCGGACGCCCGCTTCGGGCTGAGGCCACACGCGACCCAGTCGGCGACGGTGAGTGACCGCAGATCGTCCTGGCGGGGCGGCAGCATGAGACCGCGATGCGTGCGGCCGATGCGTGTCAGGGCCCGCCTCTCGATGAGCTTGGCCTCCCGTGCCGTGATGAGCTGGCCGGCGAACGCCTGGAGGACCGCGTGGGACACGGTGGCGGTGCGAAGTGGCCGGACGCCCCGTGCGGTCGCGACACGCGTGCCGAGGAGTGCGTCGCCCGCGACGGCCGCGGCGAACGGGGAGGTGTCGTCGTCGACGGCCAGGATGAACCGGAGGTGGTGCAGCGCGGCCTCGGAGTCCCGGGCGGCGTCGATCCGGGCGATCACCTCGCCGCTCCGGCGCTGGCCCACGTGGACGTGCGTCGGGTTGTCGCCGGTGTCGAAGACCATCTCCACCGTCCCGCCGGACAGGTGACGACGCGTGGGGTCGGGAAAACGGCCCACCGTGCCGGCGAGCGAGTAGGGCCCCTGCGGTGTGATGACGGCGGTGACGATCCGCTCACCCTAGATGATTGATTCGCGGACCCGTCGCGGTGGCCGTGTCATGTCCGGTGCCTGGCACCGGACATGACACGGCCGGCGGCACCCGATCACGGGAAACCGTCCATTGCAGGAACTTCTTCCGGAGTCCGTGAGACGTGTCATGTCGGGTGCCTGGCACCAGGCATGACACGACCTCTGGCCGAGGTACCCGGATCACCGCCCAGCCGACCGCCGGTCTCCGCCTCGAACCGTCGCCTCGGCTCGTGAGGCGGGGCACCGCTCAGCCGGCGGCCGCCTCCGCGGGGAACGGGAGCGGCACCACCTGGACCGGACCGGCGATCCCCTCGGCGGTGAGCTCCGAGCCGTCCTCGGCCTCCTTGCGGACGGTGGCGAGGGCGACCGGCCCGAGCGCCGGGTGGACCGCGGAACTGGTGACGGTGCCGACGGTGCGATCCCCGTGGAGAAGCGTCGTCCCGACGGCAAGTGGCGTCGTCGAGCGCAGGCCGACCAGGCGCTTGTTGACGCCGCCGCGGTATTCGACGCGCGCGACCGTCTCCTGACCCAGGTAGCAGCCCTTGTCGAACGACACCGCCCGGTGCTGGAGCCCGGCCTCGTGCACGAGCGTCCGCTCGGTGATGTCGACGCCGAAGCGCGGCAGCCCGGCGGCGATCCGGCGCGCCGCCAGCTCGTCGTCGTCCACCATCACCGTCGCGTCGGCATCGACGATGGACGCCGGGTCGCCGACGGCGTCGACTGCACCGGGGATGGGGCTGGGGACCACGAGCTCCGCACCCGCCACGTGGGGATCCGTCCGGTCGAGGAAGGTGACGGTCTCGACGGGCTCCGGACCGATGATCTCCACCTCCTCGGAGAAGTGGTACTCGTCGAGGAGATCGGTCAGCCGATCACCGGCGTCGGCATCCGTGATGAGGGTGAACGCATCGGGTGCGGTGCGCACCACCCGGAGGTCGACCCGGATGTGGCCGGTCTTGTCGAGCAGCAGGGCGTCGCGCACGTCGCCGTCGGACATCGACGCGATGTCCTGGGACAGCAGACCGTGGAGGAACCCGGCCGCGTCGGGCCCGTCGACCCAGACGGCCGCCATCTCCCGGCGGGCGATCCGATGGGTCATTCGGGCACCGGGATGTCGCCGCCGGACCCCGAGAGCCCGGAGTCGTCCAGAGGGTCGTCGATCTGAGAGAGCGCCCGCACCAGGATCTCGTCGACCAGTCCCAGGCGCACGTTCTCCGAACGTTCCTCCAGGAGCGCCTGCTTGAGCATCGACTCCAGCTGGATCCGTCCGGCGACGGCGTAGGAGCGGGGGACGGGGTCGGCCGTCACGTCCAGGTGCCGACCGGCCACCTGGGCGACGACCCGGTCGAAACGCTCCGTGACACGCTGCTCCAGCTCGCGGTCGATCGTCTCGTCCACGTCGGCGACGTCCTCGACCGCCCCCGTGAGGTACGGCTGCTCGCCGGTCGCGGCCGTGATCCGCACGCGCCGCGTCCCCTGGACGACGACGTTCATCCGGCCGTCGGAGAACCGTCGCAGCAGGGTCTCGAACCGGGCGGCGCACGCCACCTCGGCGACGCCCCCCTCGGTGGCCAGGGGGAGCACGAACTCGGACGGGGTCAGGACGCAGTCGGCCAGGAGCTCGCGGTAGCGCGGCTCGAAGACGTGGAGCGGCAGCCGCTCCCCGGGGAGGAGGACGAGATCGAGCGGGAAGAGCCCGCGGATGTCGGGATCGGCGACGGTCATGAGGTGGTCTTCACGCACTATACGATCCTCTGTGATGACAGAACCGATGCTTCCCGAGGGTCTCGTCCGCCCCGCACTCGACCACGTCGACCCCTACCAGCCGGGGCGTCCCGCCGGTGACCTGGCACGCGAGATCGGCATCGCCGACATCGTGAAGCTCGCCTCCAACGAGGGACCCCTTCCGCCGGCCGACGCCGCCCAGGAGGCGATGGCCGCGGCGCTCGCCGACCTCCGGGTCTATCCGGATCCCGGCGCCTGGGACCTGCGCGGGGCGCTCGCGGCGCACCTGGACGTCCCCGCCGGGCGCATCGTCGTCGGCAACGGCGTCGACAGCCTCATCAAGCTCGTCTGCATCGCGGTCCTCGATCCCGGCGACAGCCTCGTGATGGGATGGCCGTCATTCCCGTCCTGGCGGCAGGGGGCGCTCACGATGGGCGCCACACCGGTCCTCGTGCCGCTCGCCGGCGACGGCGCGTACGACCTCGCCGCGCTGCAGGCGGCGATCACGGACACGACCAAGCTCGTCGTCGTCGTCAGTCCCAACAACCCGACCGGCGGGGCCGTGGAACCGGACGCGCTGACGGCGTTCCTCGACGACCTGCCGGACCACGTCCTGCCGGTCGTGGACGAGGCCTATTTCGAGTTCATGGACGACGGCGCACACGACGCCGTGGCCCTCACCCGGGGTCGGCGGCCGCTGGTGGTGACCCGGACGTTCTCGAAGATCTACGGGCTGGCCGGGCTGCGCGTGGGCTACATGGTGGCGCCTCCGGGCCTGGTGGAGGCCGTCGGCCGCATCCGCAACGTCTTCGACGTCAACCACATGGCGCTCGTCGCCGCGACCGCATCGGTCCGGGACTCGGACGCCATCGTCTCCGGACGCGCCGCCGCCAACCGTGCGGAGCGCGAGCGGCTGGCGGAGGGCCTGCGCTCACGCGGCCACATGCCCCTGCCGTCGCAGGGCAACTTCGTCTTCTTCGACGCCGGCAGCCCCGAGCGGGCGGCGCGCCTCAACGAGCTCCTCCTGGAGCGCGGCATGATCATCCGCCCCACCGGGGGGTTCGGCGCGCCGTCCGGGATCCGCGTCACGGTGGGGCACCCGCACGAGAACGACCGGTTCCTGGCGCTTCTGGACGAGGTCGTCCCGCTACTGCCCGCCTGAGCCGGCGGAGGCCGCGACCTCCGCTATCCCCGGGTCCGCCGCCGGCAGGCGCCGCGACGGACAGGCGGGGCCGCTGCGGCGGCCCCGGGGACATCCGCGTGCGCTACTCGCCCGCGGTGAGGTCCTCCGCCACCTGCAGCGCCAGGCGCACCCCGAAGCCGGTGCCGGCCCCGCCGACCATCCCGGTGCCGGCGATGTCGACGTGGCAGAAGGGGAGGCCGTCCGTGAACTCGCGGAGGAACATCCCGGCGTAGATGGAGCCGGCCTGCCGCTTCTTCGCGGCGTTCGACAGATCGGCGACGGCGCTCTCGATGAGCGGACGGTACCGCTCGTGGAGCGGCATCGGCCAGGCCAGGTCGCCGGAGGCCTCGCCCGCGTCCTCCACGGCGTCGGTCCACTCCTGGTCCGAGCCGAACAGGCCGGCGTAGACCTCGCCGAGCGCGACGACGATGGCGCCCGTCAGGGTCGAGAACTCGAGGAGGCGCGTCGCGCCGTTGCGGGCGGCGTAGGTGAGGCCGTCGGCCAGGATGAGCCGGCCCTCGGCGTCGGTGTTGATGATCTCGATCGTCTTGCCGTTCATGGCGGCGATGACGTGGCCCCGCGC
>CALMEC010000423.1 GCA_937862675.1 uncultured Actinomycetes bacterium | reverse complement strand
ACTATGCGCTCAGTGCCCTGCAGCTCTCGTGCTGTAGATGAAGCCATACATTCGAGCCGGCCGCGACGGCATCGCTGGCCGGCGTGACCACACGAAGCTGCGTGCCGTCGGCAACCTCGACCAGGTAGTCGCGGGCGCTGGCGCTCGAGAGCGCCTCCCCGTCGACGGTGCCGTCGAAGTCGATGGTCACGAAGTCGCCCGTCTGGGCCGGACGCTCGACGTCCTGGAGCCGTGCCGCCATCCCGCGCAGCCGGTCGATCTCCTCCTCGACCCCGTTCTCCGGCACCTCCGGAGTGCCCTTGGCGACCTCGAGGCCCGTGTACTCGCCGAGCTTGGCGGTGGGGCGCGTGTGAACCGTCGCGGTGAACGCGAAGCCGGACTCGCCCGGGGACTCCTCGAAATCGATCTCGGGGTCCGAGACCGGCTGCACGCCGGACTCCGTGAGCGCCGCGCCGTACCACTCGCCCAGCGAGTCGCGGAGCGTCTCCTCGACCACGGCCTCGTGGCCGAAGCGCTGCAGCACCACCTGCGTGGGGGCCTTGCCGGGACGGAAACCGGGGACCCGCAGGTCACGCCCGAGGCGCTTCAGAGTGCGCTCGATCTTCCGGTCGACGTCATCCTTGGGAACGGCGACCTCGAGTCGGACGCGGTTCTCCTCCAGTGAAACAACCTCAGTAGTTATCGCCATAGCCTCAATGCGGGTGAGAGGATTTGAACCTCCACGGGTTGCCCCACTAGGACCTAAACCTAGCGCGTCTGCCGATTCCGCCACACCCGCGAGGTGTGCCGACCCCCGGAGGGGTGAACGGAGGGACTCGAACCCTCGGCCACCTGGACCACAACCAGGTGCTCTACCAACTGAGCTACGTTCACCAGGATCGCCGACGTGTCGGCGCGGGCGATGATAGCGCACCGGACCCTCTCCGCCCGGCAACCTGCAACAGGTCGCAATGCGACGGGCGGACGAGGTCGTGGACACTCGACGGCGCCGGCGCCGTGACCGCTCGGATCGGCTCCCGCGTGGCGTCGTCCCGGATCAGCAGGGCGGAACGCGGCGGCCGGATCCGGTGGCCTCTAGCGGCCCCGGCCGCGGGCCGACCACTTGATGCCCGACGGCGCGGCGGCGGGCTCGGGGGCGCTCCACTTGATCCCGGCCGGGGTCGGAGCGGGCTGCGGCGCGGTCCACTTGATCCCCGACGGCTCGGAGCCGCCCACCCGCGACCGCGAGGACGGGGCGGGGTCCTTGACGCTCGGACCCGGGGCCGCGGGGGCCCTCCGCAGCGGTGACGCCTTGGGCTCGGCCCGCCGGACGGCGGACGCACCGGCCGGCTTCGCGGACGTCGACGACGACGCCACCGACTTGGCCGGTGCCCGCAGGGCGTTGGTGTGCCGCTCCGCCGCGGACGCGGTCGACGAGGTCACGACGACGACGCCGAAAGCGAGCACGACCCAGCGCGAGTGCGGGGCATGGCGGATCCTCATGCCGTCCTTATCGGCAGGAGCACGGACCGACGTGACCCCCCGGGTCCGGCGGGACCAGCCGATGCGTCACGTGCCGGCGTGCGAGGGTTCCCGGGTGGTGTGCACGACCACCTTGACGGCCTCGCCGCTGTCGGCCAGCCGGTACGCCTCGGCCGCCGCCTCCAGCGGGACGCGGTGCGTGACGACGAGGTCCGCGTCGATCGCGCCGGCCGCGACGAGGGCCAGCGCCTCACGCGTGTCGTGCGGTCCGGCGGAGTACGTCGACTGGATGGTCACCTCCCGGAAGAACGCCTCCCCCAGGTCGAGCGGGACCGTGTGTCCCGGCTCCGGGACCGCGAACAGCTGGACCACGCCCGCGGGCCCGGCCATCCGCAGCGACTCGGCGATCGCCGCCGGGGAATGCGTGCAGACGAAGACCTGATCGGCTCCCGTGCCGCCGAGCGCCGCCCGCACGGAGGCCGCGTCCAGGCCGCAGGCGGCGACCGCCCCGGCCCGGACGGCGCGATCCCTCCGCCCGGCATCCGGCTCGACGACGACCACCCGTGCCGCGCCGAGGGCCCGCGCCGCCATGATCTCGATGAGTCCCATCGACCCGGCCCCCACCACGGCGACGGTCGACCCGGGTCCGGTGCCGGCCATGTGCTGGCCGCGCAGGATGCAGGCGAGCGGCTCGATGAGCGTCGCCGCGTCGTCGGTCACGTGATCGGGCACCACGAGCACGTCGAGATCGACGTTCTCCCGCGGGACCCGGACGTACTCCGCGAGCCCACCGGGATCGATGCGCGTGGCGCGGAAGCGTTCGCACAGCGTCTCCCGGCCGTCGCGGCACCGGGCGCAGACGAGGCAGGGCACGTGATGGTGGACGAAGACACGCTCCCCGACAGCCAGGGCGACGCCCTCCCCGACGGCGTGCACGTGGCCGACGGGCTCGTGCCCGAGGACCACCGGCGCCCGCGGATCCTGATACCAGCGCATGAGGTCGCTGCCGCAGATCCCGCACGCGGCGATGCGCACGACGATCTCACCCGGGCCCGGGCGCGGCACCGGACGCGTCTCGACCGTCAGGCGACCGTCGCCGTGGTAGACGGCGACGCGCATGCTCGCGGGCACACGGGTCACCGGGCGGCACGCGCCAGCGCGGCCAGGAGATGCTCGTTGACCGCGTCGGGTGCCTCCTGCTGGACCCAGTGGCTGACCCCGGGCAGGCGTTCCACCGTCAGCGGACCGGTCACCTTCGTCATCGACCGTTCAAGGAGGACGTCGCCCATGTAGGCGTCACCCTCGCCCCAGATGATCGTGGTGGGCACCGTGACCGGCGGGAATGCGGGCGGAGGCTTCAGCCAGTTCTCCGGCGGGATGTTGGCCCGGTAGTAGTTGAGCGCGGCGGTCCTGCGGCCCCGGCGCGACAGCGCGTCGCAGAAGACGGCCTGGTCCTCCGGTGTGAACGTCCCCGGGGCCGCCGAGTCGAAGACGAAGCTGCGCAGGTTCGCCAGGTCGTCCTTGAGGAGCCACTCCTCCGCCACCCCGGCGAACTGGAACAGGAGCATGTACCAGCTCTTCTGCTGCTGCTCGGGCATCTGGCGGGCCTCGGCGGAGGCGATCGGGTGCGGGCTGTTCAGGATCGTCAGCGACCGGACACGGTCCGGGACGTTCGCCGCCAGTGCCCACGCGATGCTGCCGCCCCAGTCGTGCCCGACGATGTGCGCGGACGTCTCGCCGAGCGCCCCGATCAGCCCGATGACATCCCCCAGCAGCTTGGGGAACGCGTACTCGGCGACCCCCTCCGGGGCGTCGGTGTCCCCGAATCCCCGGAGATCCGGCGCGATCGCCCGGTAACCGGCCTCGGCCAGCGCGGGGAGCTGGAAGCGATACGAGTGGCTGGTCTCCGGGAACCCGTGGAGGAGGATGACCGGGTCCCCGTCGCCGGCGGTCGCGTACGACATCGTGATCTCGCCGACGTCAGCGGTTCTGCGGTTGTTCATGGCCCAATACTAGGCGCCGCGGACGAGGCGCCGGCCGGTGGGGCCGGGACGCGCGGACGGGGGGGCCGGCGACGATCCGGCTCTCGTCCCGGCTGCGCCGCCGCCGGGACGAGGTCCTCCACGCGGGAGGTCAGGCCAGGTCGATGTCCTTGCAGAGGTAGACGTCCTGGATGGCGTTCAGGAGCTTGACGCCCTCGTCCATCGGCTTCTGGAACGCCTTGCGACCGCTGATCAGTCCCGCCCCGCCGGCGCGCTTGTTCACGACGGCCGTCTTGACCGCGTCGAACAGATCGTTGGATCCCGACGCGCCACCCGAGTTGATGAGCGGGATGCGCCCCATGTAGCAGTTGGCGATCTGGTAGCGGGTCATGTCGATGGGATGCTCGGACATGAGGTCGGTGTACATGCGCTCGTCGTACTTGCCGACCTTGAGGTCCTTGAAGCCGCCGGCGTTGGTCTCCGGGAGCTTCTGCTTGATGATGTCCGCCTCGATGGTGACGCCTAGGTGGTTGGCCTGACCGGTGAGGTCGGCGGCGACGTGGTAGTCGGGACCGCCTTCCTTGGTGGTGTTGAAGGCCGAGTTGCGGGCGTAGCACCACAGGACGGTGGCCATGCCGAGGTCATGGGCGGCCTCGAACGCGGCGCTCACCTCCTGGATCTGGCGCTTGGACTCCTCCGACCCGAAGTAGATGGTGGCGCCGACGGCCACGCATCCCATGTCGAACGCCTGCTGGATCGACCCGAACATGATCTGGTCGTACCCGTTCGGATAGCTCATGAACTCGTTGTGGTTGAGCTTGAGCATGAACGGGATGCGGTGCGCGTACCTGCGCGCGGTCGTCCCCAGGACGCCGAGCGTCGAGGCCACGGCGTTGCAGCCGCCCTCGATCGCCAGCTCGACGATCCTGGCCGGGTCGAAGTAGTCCGGGTTCTTGGCGAAGGATGCGCCGGCGGAGTGCTCGATCCCCTGGTCCACGGGAAGGATCGACACATAGCCGGTGCCGCCGAGGCGCCCGTGGCCGTAAAGCTCGCTGAGGGCGCGCAGCACCCGCGGCGAGCGATCGGAGAGCGATGTCACCTCATCGATGAAGTCGGGTCCCGGTGCGGACAGACGGTCCTTCGAGATGGTTGTGCAGGTGTGGGACAGGAGGTCGGACGCCTCGTCCCCCAGGATTGATTCGATTGCACGGATGTCGGCGGTTTCACCGGGCGCGGCCATTCGCTCTCCTTGTCGTGGGCGGGTGGTCGGTATCGACCCCCGTAGTCTGCCCGGCCCGGCGACCACCGTGGGAGGACCGCCCTGACGGAGGACATTCGTTCCGAACGTTAACCTCGGCGCCACATCAGCCGATACAGCCGTCGATGGCAGCGACCCAGAGAGACAAATCCGAACTCATCGCCGGCCTGGAGACCGCCGTCTCCACCTCGCCGGACAACGTCGAACTGCGCCTGCTCCTCGTCGGGCATCTGGTCGAGGGCGGCCACTGCGCGGATGCGCTCACGCATGTGACGACCGTGATCCAGGCGCAGCCCGATCGCGTCGAGGCGCACCGATGGGCCGCCCAGGCCGCCCATGCGGTCGGAGATCCTCGCGCCGGCGCGTTCGAGCGGGTCGTGCGTGCCCTAACGGCGCTCGACGCCGCGAACGAGGCGACGACGCGCGCATCCGCGACATCCGCCGCGCCCCGGCCCGCCGCGCGACCGGTGCCCGCCTCCGCTCCGGCGGAGGCAACCACCGCCCGCGCGTCGCTCGGTACCGAGCCGGCCCCGGCGGCGCCGGCGGCCGAACCCCGTCCGCACGTCCCCGTGGCCGCGGACCCCTTCCACGAGGTGGCATCCGAGATGGTCGCCCCGCGCGCCTCCGCCACGACGGAGACCCCGGTCGCCCGGGCCGTCCCCCCGGCGGGCCCGATGCGTCCGACCGCCGTCGCCGACGCACCCGTGGTGACGCGCCGCTTCGTGTCCGAGGAGGTCGCCCCCGGCGACGACGCCCTCGCCGAGAGCGAGCCGCCGTCCGTGTCCGATCCGATCCCGTCGATGCCCATCGGCCCCCGCTCGCGGTTCGGCCGCCGCAACCGCGTCACGGCGAAGCGCCCGGCCGATGCTGAGGTGCTCGAGCCGTCTCCGGAGGCCGCCACCGTGGCCGAGTCGCCGGAACCGGAGGATGAGGCCCCGGTGTCCGCCGACATCGCCGCCGAGGTGGTCGCCCCGGACGTGCCCGAGACGGCCGACGATGCCGAGGACGAGGTCTGGGAGGCACCCGCCGAGCGTTTCGTCATCGCCCCGGAGGACGTGGAACACCCGCGTCTCACCCTGGCCGACATCGCCACCGACACGGTGCGCGACCGGTTCGAGGCCATCCTCATCAATCCGCTCCGCAACGGCGGCGGCGCTCGCAAGGCACGCCAGGGAGGGCTCCTCCTCTTCGGTCCCGGCGGATGCGGCAAGGGGTTCTTCGCCCGCATCGTCGCCGGCGAGCTCCGTGCGGGTTTCCTGCGCGTCGACATGGCCGAGTCCATGCAGTGGCCCGGGGATCCGCGGGAGAACATCGACACGATCTTCGAGACCGCCCGCGCTGCGGGGCCGTGCGTCCTCTACCTCGACAACATCGACCGCGCGGGCATCCATCCCGACACCCCGCAGGACGCCGCCGACCGCCGGCTCCTGTCGCGTCTCGCGTCCGAGATCTCGAACGCGTCCTCGTCCAAGGGCCTGTTCGTGTTCGGCGCGACGACCGCCCCCTGGCAGGTCGACATGACGCTGCTGTCCAACGGGAGGCTCGACCGTTCCCTGGTGGTGCTCCCGCCGGACGCCGCCGCACGCGAGGCCATCCTCCGCCGGAACCTCGGTGACGTGCCCCTCTCCGGCGTCGACCTCCCCTGGATCATCGAGCGGACGCGCCACTTCTCGGCCGACGATCTTGTCAGCCTGACGGATCGGGCGAAGGCCCTGGCGGCGATCAACGCGCTGGGTGACCAGATCGTCGTGGGTCCGGGAGAGATGACGCGCGCGTTCCGCGAGGTTCGTCCGGCGGCACCGTCGTGGTTCACCAACGTCCACGAGAACGCCGTGGGCGGAGGAAGCCAGGAGGGCATGTACGACGAGGTGATGTCGTACATGAACGCCAACCAGCTCGTCTGAGCCGCTCCCGCCCGCCCGGGCCGGGAGGGTCGTCTCGCGCCGGCCCATCGGGTACCGTCATCACGTGCACGTGATGACGAAGACCCGGAGGTGACCGTGGCCCCGCCCCGCATCGTCGACACGCCCCAGTGGGCGGCGCTCGAGGCCCACCGGCTCCAGATGGGCCCGCGCCGTCTCCGTGAGCTCTTCGCCGAGGACCCCGGACGTGCGGAGCGGTTCACCGTCGAGGTCGGCGATCTCGTGATCGACTACTCGAAGCACCGGATCACCGACGAGACGATCCGTCTCCTCGTCGCCCTCGCCGAGGCGGCGGGGATGCCCGAGCGTGCCGAGGCCATGTTCCGCGGGGAGCACATCAACGTGACCGAGGACCGCGCGGTCCTGCACACGGCCCTCCGCGCACCGCGCGACGCCTCGGTCGTCGTGGACGGCCACGACGTCGTCCCCGACGTGCACGCCGTGCTGGACCGGATGGGCCGGTTCTGCGACCGGGTGCGCGCCGGCGAGTGGAGAGGCTTCACGGGCCGGCCGATCCGCAACGTGGTGAACATCGGCATCGGCGGCTCCGACCTCGGGCCGGCGATGGCCTATGAGGCGCTGCGGGACGTGTCCGAGCGGTCGCTGCGGGTCCGGTTCGTGTCGAACGTCGACGGCGACGACATCTGGGAGGCGCTGGACGACCTGGATGCCGCGGAGACGCTCGTCGTGATCTCGTCCAAGACCTTCACGACGATCGAGACGATCACCAACGCGACCACCGCGCGCACGTGGCTGGTCGACGCGCTGGGCGACGCCGCGGCCGTCGAACGCCACTTCGTCGCGGTCTCCACCAACGCGGAGGAGGTCGCGCGCTTCGGCATCGACACCGACAACATGTTCGGGTTCTGGGACTGGGTCGGCGGGCGCTACAGCATGGACTCGGCCATCGGGCTCTCACTCATGCTCGCCGTCGGACCCGGCGCGTTCCGGGAGATGCTGGACGGCTTCCACACCGTGGACAGGCACTTCCGCGAGACGCCCCTCGTCGGCAACGCGCCCGCACTCATGGGCCTCCTCGGCATCTGGTACGGCAACTTCTTCGGGGCGGCGACGCAGGCGATCCTCCCCTACTCCCACTACCTGGCGCGACTGCCGGCATACCTCCAGCAGCTGGACATGGAGTCCAACGGCAAGTCCGTCGATCTCTGGGGCCGTCCGGTCACATGGAACACCGGGCCGATCGTCTGGGGGACGCCGGGCACCAACGGCCAGCATGCCTATTACCAGCTGATCCACCAGGGGACGCATCTGATCCCGTGCGACTTCATCGGCTTCACGCGTCCGCGCCACGACCTGCCCGGCCACCACGACCAGCTCGTCGCGAACCTCTTCGCGCAGGCGGAGGCGCTCGCCTTCGGCCGCACGCGCGCCGAGGTGGAGGCCGACGGGGTGCCCGCCGCGCAGGTGCCGCATCGCGTGTTCGCGGGTGACCACCCCAGCACGGTGATCATGGCGCCGCGACTGACGCCGCGCGTGCTGGGACAGCTGATCGCGCTCTACGAGCATCGTGTCTTCACCATGGGCGCGGTCTGGCAGATCAACTCGTTCGACCAGTGGGGCGTCGAGCTCGGCAAGGTCCTCGCGCGAAGGATCATCCCGGAGCTGGAGGGTGACGCGCCGGTCGGCGAGCACGACTCCTCCACCACCCGGCTCATCACCGCGTACCGACGGGACCGTGCGTCCGACTGACGCGAACCCGCGAATCCACGAACGAACGGAAGGTGCCCGTGTCCACGACCCCACAGAACCCCGACCGGATGCAGCTGGGAATGGTCGGCCTCGGCCGGATGGGCGCCAACATCGTCCGCCGTCTCATGCGTGACGGGCACGAGTGCGTCGTCTACGACGTCGACCCGGCCGCGGT
>CALMEC010000422.1 GCA_937862675.1 uncultured Actinomycetes bacterium | reverse complement strand
CACTCCCAGCCGGGGAAAAAACACCAGAAGAAAGCCCCCACCCCCCGCCGGGACCGGGGTGCCCGCCGACGCCCCCCCCGCCGAGAAGAAGTGCGGCGGGTGGGGGCCCAGCAGGATGCCCGCCGCGATGTACGCGGGAATCGCCGACAGGCCGATCCGCCCCGTGATGAGTGCGAGGACGCCGAGGACGGCGAGCGTGATGGCCAGTTGGGTGAGGGTTATGGGACGTCCCCGGTTGTCGGTAGGGCGCACATCATGCCAGGTCGAAACCCGACTCCGGCGGGTGCCGCTCCCATCGGCTCACGGACCACGTCGCGGAGCACGGTCCCGGCGCCGCGCCCGGATCGTGCACGGATCCTCATCGTCGGCCGTCACCGGCGGCGATCCCCGTCGGACCCGCCGTGTTCATCGGTGGCGCTACCCTCCGCGACATGACCCTTTCCGAACGCATCTCCGCCCTCGAGGTCGAGGTGGACGGCACCGAGCGCACCGGTCTCGTCCGCGAGGCGACCACCATGACGCGCCGCTCGACGCAGATCACCCTCCGCGGCGGGGGACTCGCCGGCGTGGGGGAGGACATCTCCTACGAGCACTCCGACCACGACGGCCATGCCGCGATGCCGCTGCCACCCCTCCGGGGACGGCGGACGCTCGGGGAGTGGGGCGAGGTCCTCGACGGTTTCGACTTCGGGTTCGGCGCGATGTCGCAACCGGTCGTGCCGAACTTCCGGCGATGGTCCTACGAGAGCGCCCTCCTCGACCTGGCGTTGCTACAGGCCGGACGATCCCTGGCCGACGCACTGGGACGGACCCTGTCGCCGCTCCGGTTCTGCGTGTCTCCTCCCGCGGATCCGCGTCCGATCCTCGCCGCATACCCGGGGACCGAACTGAAGATCAACACGAGTCCGGACTGGACGGACGACGACATGACGGGGCTCGCCGCCACCGGCGCGATCCGGGTGGTCGATCTCAAGGCCCACTACGTCGGCGCGTTCGCGCCCCAGCCCGACGACCCCGTCGTGTTCACGCACCGCGTGGCGGAGTGCTTCCCGGACGCCGTCCTGGAGGACCCGCGCACCGGCGACGGGATGGAGTCCTTCTACGCGGCCGAGTCGCACCGCGTGGCGTTCGACGCGCCGATCCACTCCCTGGCGGAGCTCGATGCGCTCCCCGTCACCGGATGGGTCAACATCAAGCCGTCGCGCTTCGGTGCGCTGCGTGCCCTCTTCGAGTGCGTGGACGCGTGCGAGGCCCGCGGGCTCGAGATGTACGGCGGCGGGCAGTTCGAAATCGGTCCGGGACGGCAGCAGATCCAGACGCTCGCGGCGGTCCTCTACCCGACGGGACCCAACGACACCGCGCCCGGCGGCTACAACGACGCCGAGCTTCCGGATAATCTGCCCCGTAGCCCGTTGACGCTGGTCGACGGGCCCGGCTTCGGTGCCGAAGCCGCTGCCAGTTCGACCTGATAGCGGGAGAGCATCGGATCCACCTTGGGGGAGCACGCGTCTGCGTGATCACCCGCGACAGCGGAATCACATTTCCCATATTCTGGGAAAACCGCGTCAAAACATCGCAACTCATGTGACGATCCGTTGCACCGTGTTCCAATCTCATGTAGGAAACGCCATCCCGACTCGAGGGGACGAGTCAGGACTCGCGGCCAGCGACCGAATAAAAGGGGAAATCGGATATATGGGGGAGACGAATACCCTCACCATTGGCGCACCTAAAGAGCGCGTCGAGGGTGAGCGACGGGTGGCGATCACGCCTCAGGTCGTCGCTGGGTACGTAAAGGCAGGTTTCCGGGTGCTGGTCGAATCGGGTGCGGGCCTCTCGGCCGGTTTCCCGGATGCGGCCTACACCGACAAGGGCGCGGAGATCGCGACGCGCGACGCCGTGCTGGATGCCGACGTGCTGGCGGTCGTCCGCGTGCTCGACGACGATCCACAGAGCCCGGAACGCGACCGCATCAAGCCCGGCCAGATCATCATCGGAACCGCGCGTCCTCTTGCGGCACCGGAGGTGGCCTCGGCCGTCGCCGAGAAGGGCGGCGTGCTGTTCGCCCTGGAACTCCTGCCGCGCACCACCCGCGCCCAGAGCATGGACGTCCTGTCCTCACAGGCCAACATCGCCGGATACAAGGCGGTGCTCCTCGCGGCGGGCGCCCTTCCGAAGATGACCCCCATGCTGACCACCGCCGCCGGCACCATCGCCCCGGCGAAGGTCTTCGTGCTGGGAGCCGGCGTGGCCGGCCTCTCCGCCATCGCCACCGCACGCCGGCTGGGCGCCGTCGTCGACGCGTACGACGTGCGCGCCGCCGTGAAGGAAGAGGTCCAGAGCCTCGGCGCACGGTTCATCGAGTACGACCTGGACACCGGGCAGGACGGCAGCGGCTCCGGTGCCTACGCCACCGCGCTCACCGACGCGCAGATCGCCAAGCAGCGTGAGCTCATGACCAAGACGCTCAGCGGTGTCGACATCGTCATCACCACGGCACAGGTCCAGGGGGCGAAGGCCCCGGTCCTCGTGACCAAGGAGATGGTCGCTGCCATGCACCCGGGCTCGGTCATCGTCGACCTCGCCGCGGACCAGGGCGGCAACGTCGAGGGGTCCAAGCCCGGCGAGACGGTCGAGATCGGCGGCGTGACGATCATCGGGACGTCCAACGTCCCGGCCACCGTCGCCCACGACTCCAGCCTCACCTTCGCGAAGAACATCGCGAACTTCGTCGCGCTCATCGTCAAGGACGGCGCCGTCGACCCCACCGTCGACGACGACATCGTCCGCGAGACGATCACGACGCACGACGGCCAGGTCGTCCACGCGCGCATCCGCGACGTCCTGGGCCTCGAGCCCCTCGCCGCACCGGAGCCCGAGGTCGCACCGGAGCCCGAGCCCGAGGTCGAGGCCGTGTCCACCGAAACCACCAACCCGTCTTAGGGAGGGACCGTGAGCAACGAAGTCATCATCACGAGTCTTTTCATCTTCGCTCTGTCCGGCTTCCTCGGACTCGAGGTCATCCGCCGGGTGCCGAAGCTGCTGCACACCCCGCTCATGGCGCTCACCAACGCGCTGTCGGCGATCTCGCTCGTCGCGTCCCTCTACATCCTCGGGACCACCGACGAGACCTACGCCCAGATCATGGGCTTCGTCGCCGTGGTGTGCTCAACCATCAACGCCGTCGGCGGGTTCCTCATCACCGACAAGATGCTCCGGATGTTCAAGCGTCGCGAGCCGGCCAAGTCCCTCCCGCAGCATGAGGTGAGCGAGTAATGGATCGCAACGACTGGATCAACCTCGCGTACCTCGTCGGTGCCGTCGGTTTCGCGCTCTCCCTCAAGTGGATGTCGTCGGCACCCACCGCGCGGCGCGGCATCTTCGCCGGTGAGATCGCGTTCGTCATCGCGATCGTCGCAACCCTCGCCCACGAGGGTTTCAACAACACCGGCTATGTCCTGATCGCCATCGCGCTGGCCATCGGAACGCTCATCGGCATCCCGATGGGCCTGAAGGTCCCGATGACGGCCATGCCGCAGCGGATCGCCCTCTCCCACGCGTTCGGCGCCCTGGCGGCGTCGCTCGTCGGTGCGGCGCACTATCTCCTCGACTGGCAGCATCTCGGCAAGTTCGAGATCGCCGTCCTCGGCATCGAGATGATCCTCGGTGCGCTCGTGTTCACCGGAAGCCTGATGGCCGCCGGCAAGCTGCACGAGATCCTGCGACAGCGCCCGGTCGTCTTCCCGGGTCAGCAGATGGTCAACCTGGCCCTGATCGTCGTGGCCGTCGCCATGGTCATCGTCCTGATGTTCCAGCCTGATGCGACGTACCTCATCTGGCCGATCCTGGGCGTGTCACTCGTCTTCGGCGTGATGCTGATCATCCCGATCGGCGGCGCCGACATGCCGACGGTCATCGCGCTTCTCAACAGCTACGCCGGTCTGTCGGCCGCCGCGCTCGGAATCGTGCTCGACAACAAGCTCCTGATCGTCGCGGGTGCCCTCGACGGAATGTCGGGTCTCATCCTGTCGATCATCATGTGCCGCGCGATGAACCGCTCGTTCAGCAACGTTCTCTTCGGCGCCTTCGGTCAGGATCAGACCGGTGGCGGCGAGGAGAGCGAGATGGGCACCTACCGCTCCGCGTCGTTCGACGAGGCCGGCGAGCTGCTCAAGATGGCCCGCAACGTGGTCATCGTCCCGGGTTACGGCATGGCCGTCGCCCAGGCGCAGCACAAGGTGGCCGAGCTCACCGAGGCGCTGGAGAAGGAGGGGATCGACGTCCGGTTCGCCATCCACCCGGTGGCGGGCCGCATGCCCGGCCACATGAACGTGCTCCTCGCCGAGGCCAACATCCCGTACGACAAGCTGCTCGACATGGACGAGATCAACTCCGAGTTCCCCCAGGTGGACGCGGTCATCGTCCTCGGTGCCAACGACGTGGTGAACCCCGCCGCGCGGCACAACAAGAACAGTCCGATCTACGGCATGCCGATCCTCAACGTGGACCAGGCGCAGACGATCTTCGTCGTCAAGCGGTCCATGCGTCCGGGCTTCGCCGGCATCGAGAACGAGCTCTTCTTCAACGAGAAGACGCTCATGGTGTTCGGTGACGCCAAGGAGGTCGTGGGTGAGCTGACGACCGAGGTCTCCGGCCAGCGGGACGCCATCTCCATCTGATCCGCATCGCGATCCGATGAGGGTTCGGGCCCGGCTCCTTCAGAAGGAGCCGGGCCCGCGTCATTTCGGCGCGAGACATGCACATGCACCGTCCCCTGCCGAAGAGAGGAACCTCCGGTCCCGACGGACGCGGACGCGGGCGGCGTGACGCCGGTGCCCGGATCAGCCGTCCGGCGCCTCGTCGACGTCCGTGGCGTCCGAGGGTGTCCGGTCGGCGTCGACAAGGGGCCGGAAGCGCTGCTGGGCCCCCTGCTTGCTGAGACCGTAGAGCGCACCGATCGACCGCCAGGTGGCCCCGTTTCGGCGTGCGGCGATCACGGTCCGCGCCTCGAGGTGTTCCAGCTCCTCGCGCCGCCGGCGGATCTCATCCAGCCTGGCGATGGGGTCGTGGATGTCCTCCAGCGCCCGAAGGACGCGGTCGAACCGCTTCGTGACTCCTGAGTCCGCCATGCCCCCAGACTACTTGCCCGTCGGGTGCGTCAACGGTATGTTGACGCCTGCGTCAACGAAAAGTTGACGGGCCACGCATCGCCGACGGCGTGCACCATCGTCGTGAAGGGAGGTGACATGAGCAAGAAGAAGAGCAAGAAGAAGGACAAGAAGAAAAAGAAGGGCAAGAAGGGCAAGAAGAAGTAGCGCCCAGGGCCGCCGCCGACCGGCGGCGGCCCGCTCCCTCACGGCCTCCGGGGCCCGCCGTCGCCGGGGCTGTCACGGAGCCCCGCGCGGGCGATCAGACCCCGCGATGGATGAGCAGCGGCAGCACGGCCCGTGCGCCGTCCTCGCGCAGGCGGGCGGCGGCGACGGTGGCCGCCCCTGCCGACA
>CALMEC010000421.1 GCA_937862675.1 uncultured Actinomycetes bacterium | reverse complement strand
CCGTGACGGTAGGCGTAGCGCGTGGCCTCCGTCCGGTTCCCGACACCGAGCTTGCGGTAGATGTTGGACAGGTGGAACTTGACCGTCTGCTCGGTGACGAAGAGCGTGTTGGCGATCTCCAGGTTGGACAGTCCCTCGGCCACGAGCTTGAGGATGCTGTGCTCGCGGTTGGTGAGGTTGGAGACGGGGAGCGGCGTGTCCCCGGAGTCGTCGGTGCGGCTGGAGGGCGCATGGCTCGGCACGCTGCGGAGGTGCACGGTGCCCTCGACGACCTGGCGGATCGTGGACGGGAGGTCCAGGGGGTTGATCGACTTCACCACGTAGCCGTGGGCACCGCGGCGGAGCGCCTGGTCGACGTGGTCGGCGTCCTCGAACATGGAGAGGATGATGACCTTGAGGGCCGGGTGGCGCTCGCGGATGCGGGACAGCGTCTCCAGTCCGTCGCCGTTCGGCATGCGGAGGTCCAGGAGGACGACGTCGGGCTGGCAGTCGGGGATGATGCGCAGCATGTCCTCGCCGTTCATGGCCTCGCCGACGACCGTGATGTCCGGGGCCGTCTCCAGCGCGCGCTTGATTCCGTCCAGCATGAGGCGGTGATCGTCGGCGATCGCCACGCGCATGGTGGATTGGGTCATGGGGTCCTCCACGGTCCGACGACGAACTCTACCCGTCGGTGGCGGGTCGTGGGACGGCGCGGCCGGTGTGACGCCGGATGGCCTCGACGATGGTGGCCGCCGACGCGCCCTTGACGAGATAGTCGTCGGCCCCGCTCTCGAGTCCGGCGGCGATCTCCTGGGTCTTGCTGCCGATGGACAGGAGGACGACCGGGAGGTCCGGATGGTTCTCCTTCAGGCGGAGGGTGGCGGTGATCCCGTCGAGCTCCGGCATCGACACGTCCATAAGGACGATGTCCGGGCGGAGGGTGCCGGCGTACTCGATGGCCTGTCCCCCGGTGGCGGCCTCGGCGATCACCGTGACGTCGTGCTCGCGGTCCAGAAGTCGCCGGAGCACGCTTCGGAACGGCGCGTTGTCGTCGACGATCATGACGCGAACGGGGCGGGGCGCCTCACCGGGCTCCGTCATCGGGAACGGCCGGGTCGGACCGCCGGGGGGACGGCGGTGATGGGATCGTCGGGTCGTCGCATCGTGGTCCGGACTCTAGTGCCCGGTGCCGGGGATTACCCGCCCGTTCCCGGCGGCGTCCCATCGTCCGGCCGCGTCCGCGGGCCCTGCGGTGCTCCCGGTACCCCGGACATCTGCGTCCGGGCCCGGCGAGGAACCCGTTCGGCAGCCGCACACGGAGGACACGGACGGCCGGTACCGGGCCGTGGGAGCTGTCCATGGCCGTGGCGGACGATCCTCTCGTCCGCCACGGGAGGGTTCTCG
>CALMEC010000420.1 GCA_937862675.1 uncultured Actinomycetes bacterium | reverse complement strand
GCGGCGCGTGGACCGAGCCCCGCCAGTTCTCCGGCCTGCTCAAGACCTGGCTCGGCGTGGTCGAGGACGACTCGGGGCTGCACTACCTGCGGCCCGAGACCGCGCAGGGCATCTTCATCAACTTCCAGAACGTCGCCAACGCCGCACGCATGAAGCCGCCGTTCGGCATCGCCCAGACCGGCAAGTCGTTCCGCAACGAGATCACCCCCGGAAACTTCATCTTCCGCACCCGCGAGTTCGAGCAGATGGAGATGGAGTTCTTCGTCAAGCCCGGCACCGACGAGGAATGGCACCAGTACTGGATCGACACGCGCACCGACTGGTACGTGGATCTCGGCATCGCACGCGAGAACCTGCGCCACTACGAGCACCCGAAGGAGAAGCTCTCCCACTACTCGAAGCGCACGGTCGACATCGAGTACCGCTTCCACTTCCCGGGCTCCGAGTGGGGTGAGCTGGAGGGCATCGCCAACCGCACCGACTTCGACCTGACCACCCACTCGAAGCACTCGGGCACCGACCTGTCGTTCTACGACCAGGCGGCCGACGAGCGCTACGTGCCCTATGTGATCGAGCCGGCGGCCGGCCTCTCGCGGTCGCTCATGACCTTCCTGGTCGAGGCGTACGACGAGGACGAGGCCCCCAACACCAAGGGCGGCGTCGACACGCGCGTGGTGCTCCGGCTCGATCGTCGCCTGACCCCGTTCAAGGCGGCCGTGCTGCCCCTCTCGCGCAACGCCGACCTCACGCCCAAGGCGAAGGACCTCGCCGCCGCGCTGCGACGCAACTGGAACATCGACTTCGACGACGCCGGTGCCATCGGCCGTCGTTACCGTCGCCACGACGAGATCGGGACGCCGTTCTGCGTCACGGTCGACTTCGACAGCCTCCAGGACGACGCGGTCACCGTCCGTGAGCGCGACACGATGACGCAGGAGCGCATCGGCATCGATCAGCTGGAGCGGTACCTGGCCGAGCGCCTTATCGGCTGCTAGACGGTTGATTCGACAGAGGCGTGGATCTTGGGTGGTTGGGTGCACCGTTACGCGCACCTACTGTTGGCCCTCGGGGCGCAGCCCGGGGACTGGCGGGAGACAATGATCCTCCCGCCCACCCCGTCCAGCCGCCAGTCCCGGGGCTTCGCGCCGGGCCTCTCGTCACGATCAGTCGCAGGCCGTTGGATGCGAGCACAGTCGGTACCTGCCGTACACGGACAATCCGTCGGCCTCGACTGCACAACCAAGGACCAACAGCAGGTACGCGTAACCGTGCATCAAACCACCAACGACACCGGCCAAATGAGAGGCCCCGCGCGAAGCCCGGGGACTGGCGGTTGGCCGGGGCGGGTGGGTGGATGCCCGTCCGCCAGTCCCCGGCAGCGTGACACAGCTCTCCCTACCCCTCGTCCCCCGACCGGAGCGACACGGGACGCGAGGCGTCCGAGAGCTCCCGGAAGAGCCCGGTCACGACGAACGCGGCCTGCTCGCAGATGTCGACGGCGTTGTCGCCGACGCGCTCGAGGCAGCGGGCGACCAGCATCATGCACGTCGCCCACTCACGGGTGTCGAAGTCCGTGCCCGCCTCGAGCGCGAGCTGGAAGATGTCGCGGTTGAGACGGTTGATGACGGCGTCCTCGGCGGCGACGACCTCGGCCAGCTCGACGCTGCGCGTCGTGAAGCAGCGCTTGGCGCCCTCGGTCTGCACACGCGCCAGGCGTCCCATCTCCTGGATGCGCTCCGCGATCTCGTCGACGACCGGCGGGGCGTGGCCGAGGAGCGGAACGAGTTTGCAGATGTTGACGCACTGGTCGCCCATCCGCTCGACGTGACGGATGGTGTGGAGGAGCGCCGCGGCGAGCCGCAGATCGGTGGCCACCGGGGCCTCACGGGCGATCAGCGTCAGGATGGACTGATGCACCTCCAGGTAGCGGCCGTCGATACGGTCATCGTCCGCGATCACGAGGGCGGCGAGCCGTGCGTCGCGGCCGGCGAGCGCCATCATCGCGCGGTCGAGGCTCTCGACGACCATGTCGAGCCCCCCGAGGGCGGATGCCTCGATCCGCTCCATCTCCTCCTGATAGGCCTGCCGTGTCTCTGACATCGCTCTAACCGAATCGCCCGCTGACGTACTGCTCGGTCCGCTCGTCTGTCGGATTGGTGAAGATCTGCGACGTCGGTCCGAACTCGACGAGCTCGCCGTTCAGCATGAACGCCGTCGAGTCGGCGACGCGCCCGGCCTGCTGCATGTTGTGGGTGACGATGACGATCGTGTACCGGCTCTTGAGTTCGGAGATGAGCTCCTCGACGCGGAGGGTCGCGATCGGATCGAGGGCCGAGCACGGCTCGTCCATCAGGATCACGTCCGGCTCGACCGCGATGGTGCGGGCGATGCAGAGGCGCTGCTGCTGACCTCCGGAGAGCCCGGCACCGGGAGAGTGGAGCCGGTCCTTGACCTCGTCCCAGAGGCCGGCGCCGACCAGCGACCGCTCGACGCGCTCCTTGAGCGGCGTGCCCCGGGAGCCGGTCAGCCGAAGACCCGCGGCGACGTTGTCGAAGATCGACATGGTCGGGAAGGGATTCGGCTTCTGGAAGACCATCCCGATCGCCCGACGGACCGAGACGACGTCCAGCCCCGGCGCGTAGACGTCCTGGTCGTCGAGCAGGACATGGCCCTCGGCCCGGGCACCGGGGATCTCCTCGTGCATGCGGTTGATGCAGCGCACCATCGTGGACTTGCCGCACCCTGACGGTCCGATGATCGCGGTGACCTTGTTCGCGGAGAACGCCAGATCGACGCCCTTGACCGCATGCTGCGTCCCGTAGTACGCGTGCAGACCGGAGAGGGTGACGGCGCGGCCGGTCGTCGTGGTGGGGTCGGACGGGGCCTCGGTCTGCACCGTGGGTGCAGGCGCCGAGGAGGTCGCCGAGTCCGGGAGCGGGGGATTCGCATCCGGTGTGGTCACGGTGATGGACTCCTGTGACACCGAGTTCGGGTCTGCTGTCATTTGGTGCGGCTCCTACGGGAGACGAGTCGGGCGAGCAAGGTCGCGATGAGGATCATGAGGACGAGCGTGAGCGCCGCACCCCATGCACGGTCGACGATCCGGTCCTGCGCCTGGCGGACGTCGTTGAAGATCTGGATGGGCAGGGAGTTCATCTGCTGCCCCATGTTGAAGGTGGTGGCGTTGACCGCGAACGCGGTGAACAGCAGCGGGGCCGTCTCACCGGCGGCACGCGCGAGCGCGAGCAGCGAGCCGGTCACGAGACCCGGCAGTGCCGTCGGAAGGATGACCCGGAGGATCAGCCGCCACCGAGGGGCCCCCAGCGCGAGACCGGCCTCCCGGAGCCCCGAGGGGACCAGGTTCAGCACGACCTCACTCGACCGGGTCACGACGGGGAGCATCAGAAGGGAGAGCGCGACGGACCCCTTCCACCCCGCGAACCCGCCGAACGTCCCGGACAGGATCAGCACGATGTAGATGAACAGGCCGAACACGATCGACGGGACGCCGGTCATGACGTCGATGAAGTACCGGACCGTGTTGGCAAACCGGCTGCGCTTGCCGTACTCGGTGAGGTAGAGGGCGACGCCGATGCCGATGGGCACGGCGATCGCGGTGGCGAGCAGGACGATGAGGACCGTGCCGATGATGGCGCTCTTGATCCCGCCCGGATCGCCGATGAACCGTCCGGTGGGATCGGACGTGAAGAAGTGCCAGCTCCACGCACGCAGGCCGCGGCTCAGCAGGTAGTAGACGACCAGCGCGAGCGGGACGAGTGCCAGACCAGTGCCGGCCCAGAGCATCCCTCGGGCGAACTTGTCGGTGCGGCGCCTCCGCGCACTGATCGGCGCGAGCCGGCTCGGCGGCGTGGGTGCGGTCATGTCGTCGACGGCGTTCATGCCCGCTCCCCTCGCCCGATGCGCTGACTGCGCTCCGCACGCACGACGTAGAACCGGGCGACCATGTTCACCAGCAGTGTCAGGACGAACAGCACGAGTCCCGCGGCGATGAGCGCGGCGCGGTGGATCGGGTCGGACGCGGCCTCCCCGAACTCGTTGGCGATCACCGCAGCCAGTGTGTAGCCCTGGTCGAAGAGGCTGCTGCCGATCTGCGGCGCATTGCCGATCACGAGGGTCACGGCGATCGTCTCACCGATCGCACGGCCCAGTCCCAGCATGGCGGCACCGGCGATCCCGGCGCGGGAGTAGGGCAGGACCGCGGTGCGGATCATCTCCCATCGGGTCGCACCCAGAGCGAGTGCGGCCTCCTTGTTCTCCGCCGGCACGGTGGCCATGACCTCACGCGAGATCGCGGAGACGATCGGGACGATCATGATGGCCAGGATGAGGCCACCGTTGAAGTAGTTGGGACCCGCCACCTCACCGCCGATGAACGGGAGGAACGAGAAGGTGTCCGAGAACCACTGTGTCACGGGCTTCAGGCGGGGGATCAGGACGAAGACGCCCCAGAGGCCGTAGACCACCGAGGGGACGGCGGCCAGGAGCTCGACCAGCGTGCCCAGCAGACCGCGGAGCCGCCGGGGGCAGAGCTCCGTGAGGAAGACCGCGACCGCGACCGCGACGGGGATCCCGATGACGAGCGCCACCGCCGAGGTGATGAGCGTTCCGACGATGAGCGGCCACGCACCGTACGTGTCCTGCGACACGTTCCACTCGTTGCCGGTGACGAAGCCGAGGTGACCGAAGGTGTCGAACGCCGGTTGTGCCTCGACGTAGAGGCGGACGAAGAAGAACGCGATCAGGACCAGGATGAAGGCCGCGAGCGTGGTCAGCCCCCATTTGAGGACGCGGTCCGGAACCCGCGATGGGGCGGCCCGGCCGAAGATCTGCCGTCCGCCCCGTCGTGATGTTGCTGTTTCAGTCGTCATTCAGAGATGCGCCTAGGAGAGCGCCGCTCCGTTGCACTGCAGACCGGTCACCTTCGCCTTCGCCGCGTCGAGCACGGCGGTCGGGAGAGGTGCGTACTCGAGCTCGGGAGCGACCGACTGCCCCTCGCCGAGTGCGTAGTCCAGCCAGATCTTGACGTCCTTGGCCTTCGACTCGCTGAGCCCGGCCTTGCACATGTCCTGCCAGACGAGAAGGAAGGTGGCCGACGCGATCGGGTACGCCTTGTCGCCGGGGGCGTTGATGGCGAGGAACCGCAGATCGTCCGGCAGCGTCAGTCCGTCACCCGCCGCGGAGGTCGAGTCGAGGGTCGGCGCGATGTAGTTGCCGGCCTTGTTCTTGACGTCGGCCGTGGTGAAGTCGTTCTGCAGCGCGTAGGCCTGCTCGACGTAACCGATGGCGCCGGCGTTCTGCTTGACACAGGCCGCGACGCCGTCGTTGCCCTTGGCGCCCGTACCGGTGGGCCACTGGACGGCCTTGTCGGCGCCGACCTTCTTGTCCCACTCTGTCGAGTAGTCGGCCAGGAAGGTCGTGAACAGCTTCGTCGTGCCCGACTCGTCCGAGCGGTGGCAGACGGTGATCCCGGCGTCCGGCAGCGTCACGCCGGAGTTCTGGCCGGCGATCGCCGGATCGTTCCACTTCTTGACCTTGCCGAGGAAGATGTCCGCGACGGTCGCGCCGTCGAGCTTGAGACCGGTGTCGACGCCGTCGACGTTGTACGAGACGGTCACCGCGCCGAACACGGTCGGGATGTGGACGGGCTCTCCGACCTTCTGCGCGGCCGTGACCTCCTCGTCCTTCATCGGCGAGTCGGTCGCACCGAAGTCGACCGTCTTGGCGGTGAACTGCGGGATGCCACCGCCGGAGCCGATGCCCTGGTAGTTGACCGTCAGGCCGGAGGCGTCCTTGAGGCGCGCGGCCCACTCCTGGTAGACGGGCTGCGGGAACGTGGCCCCTGCGCCGTTGATCGTGCCGCTCGACTTGGGAACCGTCGAATCGGCCGAGGTCGACGAGCTGTCGCTCGAACCACAGCCGGAGACGACCGCACCCACGGCGACCGCGCACGCACCCACAACAAGCCATCGAGATCGTTTCACACTCATCCCCTTTTCCAGTGAAGTGCGGCGAGCATGTCAGGCGGTTTGCTGACATTGAGCGACCAGGTTGTAGCGAGCCGGTGACGGCCTGGTGAACCCGGACCGCGGACGGGACGCACCCTCCTGACGCGACCTCCTCGGTCCCCGCCCGACGGACGGCATCGGTCCGGTGCCGCTCCCCCGGCGCCATCGATCCGCCGCGACGACGGCCGACGGGGCCCGTCAGGCGGCGTGCCTTCGGTCACCCACGGGCCGGGTCCGTCGTCATCCGCGTGAGCGCCACGACACCATCTTGTGCGTTCTGATGCAAAGAGGTTTGCCCTGGACGCCCCTCCATGCAGCGTTCGCGCACGCCCAGGAGTCGGCTCCGGCCGCAAACGCCCGGGGTTGCGGACTTGTGACGAAGGATCACTAACGTGACAATCCGCACGAGTTCATGTAGTGTTCCGCACATGCCCGTTCCTGTCTCCGAAGTCATGTCCCCGGTCCGAGCCGTCGTCGGTGCCGATACCACGCTGCGTCAGGCCGCCGTCACGATGTGCAAGTACAAGACCGGTGCCGCGATGGTCATCGACCAGGCGCTCCCCGGTCCCGGCATCGTCACGGAACGCGACATCCTGCGCTGCCTGGCGGAGGGCGGCGACCCGAACGAGGCCCGCGTCTCCGACTACATGTTCAGTCAGGTGATCTCGGCCGCCCCCAGCTGGCCCATCGGGAAGGCCGCCGACCGCATGATGCGCCACCACATCCGCCACGTGGCGGTGTTCGAGGAGGGCACCCTGGTCGGCATCGTCTCGATGCGCGACATCATCAAGGTGCTCGGACTCTCCCTGGCCGAGGACCGCGCCGCCTGATCCCCCGGGCCGGCGCGCCCGCCCCTCCGGAGGAGGCCCGGGGCCGAGCGCCGGGGTCATGCCACCACTCGACGAGATCGAGCCGTCGGCCGGGATCTGACCGTTCCGGCGCTCCGGCGTCCTCATCCCGGGCCCTGACCGGTCGACGACTCGCGTCCGGCCGACGAACCGCGCAGCCGGGCTCGTCCCGACGGCCTGCGATCACGACACCGGTCGGTACGCATGTCCGGCGGGGCGATGGCCGGTGATCCACGCCCGACCACGCACGCCGTCACCACCCAGGCGCTATGATACCCCCATGGGTATCTCTCCGAGTGAAAGGACACGGAGATGGCGGACATCGTGGTACTCGGCGGCGGGGTCTCCGGACACACCGCGGCCCTCCACCTGAGCAGACTGCTCAAACGGACGGGACACACCGTGACGGTCGTGACCCCCAACTCCCACTGGAACTGGATCCCGTCCAACATCTGGGTCGGGGTCGGCCGGATGGACAAAAGCGACGTCGTGTTCCCCCTCGAACCGGTCTATGCGCGGAAGGGGATCCGCTACCACCAGGCGAAGGCCGTCGCGATACGCCCGGACGGCGACCGGGATGACGCCCGCGGAGCGGTCGACATCGAGTACACAGATCCCGCCCGTGTGGGAACGACCACCCGGCTCCGCTACGACTACCTCATCAACGCCACCGGTCCGCAGCTGAAGTTCCAGATGACGGAGGGCCTCGGCCCCGACGGCCACACGGCATCCGTCTGCACGGCCGACCACGCGACGCACGCAGCCGGGCAACTGGCCGCGACGATCGACCGGCTCCGGTCCGGCACGCCGCAGACGCTGGTGGTCGGCATGGGCCACGGCACGTGCACCTGCGAGGGCGCCGCGTTCGAGTACGTGTTCAACGTCGACCACGAGCTCCGCGAGGCGGGTGTCCGCGAACTCGCCACCCTCGTCTACCTGACGAACGAGGCCGACCTGGGTGACTTCGGCGTCGGGGGGATGACGTTCGAGGAGAACGGCTTCGAGACCACCAGCCGGCTCTGGGCGGAGTCGCTCTTCCGCGAGCGCGACGTCAAGGCGATCGTCGGCGCCCACGTCAACCGTGTCGAACCCGGCGTGGTGCACTTCGAGACCCTCGACGGCCAGACCCACTCCCTCGCATTCGACTACGGCATGCTGCTGCCCCCGTTCGGCGGGGTCCCGCTCAAGGCGTATGACCGGGAGGGCGAGGAGATCACCGATCAGATGTTCGCGCCGAACGGTTTCATGCGCGTCGACGCCGACTACACGCCCAAACCGTATGAAGAGTGGACGGCCGACGACTGGCCGAAGACGTACATGGCCAAGGGCCGCGACACCGTCTTCGCCGTCGGGATCGCATTCGCTCCGCCCCACCAGATCTCCCGCCCCCGCACCAGCCCCAACGGCACCGTCATCGCCCCGTCTCCCCCGCGGACGGGGATGCCGTCGGGCGCGATGGGCAAGGCCGTCGCCATGACCATCGCCGACCGACTGCGAGGACGCGTCGACGCGAAGCCGCACGAGGCCTCCATGGCCGACCTGGGGGCCGCGTGCGTGGCGTCCGCCGGCAACGGGCTGCGCCGGGGATCCGCCGCCGCCATGACAATGGACCCCGTCGTCCCGGACTTCTCCCGGTATCCGACGGGCCGCAACCTCGACACCACGTCCGGAGACATCGGGCTCTTCGGCCACTGGGTGAAGCTGATGCTCCACCACCTGTTCCTCTACAAGGCAAAGGGCCGGCTCGGCTGGCAGTTCATCCCGGAGTGATCACATGACCATGACCGACATGCCATACCTCGACACGTCGCATGCACCGCTTCCGACGCGGCGCACCCTTCGTCACCGGCGGGGACTGGTACGCCAGTCCGTCCGGTTCATCGGGTTCAACCTGCGGATCCTGCGCGTGCTGCGACGCACCGCACGAGCGGATCCGGCGGACAACGGGGGCTGATCCCGCCCCTGCGGGGCCGGCACGACCGTGCCGGCCCCGCAGGAACCCGCGTCACGGTGGCGTGAGCCCCACCCGGCTCCCGGGAGCGCGGGGCCGCGGTCTCCGGAGACGTCCCCGGAACACGCCACGGGCGGGCCGCCCCGGTCCTGGACGCGGACGGCGGCACGCCCTCCCCTGCCCTCCTCTCCACGCCCTGCCGTGACGGGCCGGCACATCAGTGCATCGGGTGACCCCGAGATCACCGTCGCATAAACGTCGTATCGACGATTCACCTCGTGCGACGTCGGGCCGCAGCGGAGGCGATACGATGAACCGATGACCGAGAACACGGTGAGCACCGAGCGTCACCGCGTCGTCATCATCGGCGGCGGATTCGGAGGCCTCCACGCCGCGCGCGCCCTGCGCCGCGCGCCGGTCGACATCACCCTCATCGACCGGCGCAACTACCATCTCTTCCAGCCGCTCCTGTACCAGGTGGCGACGGGATCGCTGTCGCCCGGCGAGGTGGCCACGCCGCTTCGCGCCGTCCTGCGCCGCCAGAAGAACGTCCGCGTCCTTCTGGGCGAGGTCGAGGACATCGACCTGGGCGGACGGACGGTCGCCATTCAGCGCGCCACCGGCGCGGGCGAGGACACGGTCGTCCCCTACGACACGCTCATCGTCGCCGCGGGCATGCGGAACTTCTACTTCGGCCACGACGAGTGGCGTCCGGTCGCGCCGGCCCTCAAGGACCTGGAGGACGCACTCGACATCCGCGCCCGCATCCTCCTGGCGTTCGAGGCCGCCGAGACGGAGCCCGACCCCGAGGTGTGCCGGCGCTGGCTGAGCTTCGTCGTCGTCGGCGGTGGTCCCACGGGTGTCGAGATGGCGGGACAGATCGCCGAGATCGCGCGCGACACCATGCGGAACCAGTTCACGACGTTCGATCCGGCGAAGGCGAAGGTCCACCTGGTCGAGGGAGCCGACCGGATACTCCTGGCCTTCAACGAGAAGCAGTCGGAACGCGCGACACGTGACCTCGAGCACCTCGGGGTCACGGTCCTGACATCGGCCATGGTCTCCGACGCCGACGAGAACGGGGTTCAGATCACGCGCAACGGCCTCCCCGAGACGATCGCGGCCAAGACCGTCGTCTGGGCCGCCGGCGTGAGCACCGTCCCCCTCGCCGCACGGCTCGCCGAGAACGCGAACGTCACGCCCGACCGTGCCGGCCGGGTTCCTGTCACTGAGACACTCTCACTGGAACACCACCCGGAGGTC
>CALMEC010000419.1 GCA_937862675.1 uncultured Actinomycetes bacterium | reverse complement strand
TGATCGACCGGGACGAGGGAAGCCGCCATGCGCTCGAGGCCGCCCTGGACGTCGCAGAGCTGACAGCGCTGTTCACCGCCGCCGAGATCCAGGGCGAGTAGTATTGCGGGGCATTCGGCGCCGCGACGTGGAGAGATCGCTATGGACCTGAGGGGTAATCGCGTCACCTGGATCGGCCACGGGACATGGCTCTGGGAGACCTCGGAGGGCCGGCGCATCCTGGTGGACGCCTGGCTCAAGGACAATCCGTCCGCCCCGCCGGAGCTCCACAGCCCATGGCCGCTGGACGCGGTGCTCATCACGCATGCGCACTTCGATCACATCGACAACGCCGTCGAGACGATCAAGCAGACCGGTGCCCAGGCGGTCGGCATCTTCGAGATCGGCGCATGGCTCGAGTCACAGGGCTGCGCCAACGTGATCCAGATGAACATCGGCGGCACGGTCCAGGTGGCGGGCTGCAAGGTCACCATGGTCCAGGCCGTGCACTCCTGCGGACTGCTGGAGGGCGAGCACATGGTCGAGGGCGGCGACCCCGCCGGCTTCGTCATCGAGTTCCCGGACGGACTCGTCGTCTACCACGCGGGCGACACCGACGTGTTCGGCGACATGCAGCTCATCGGTGAGATCTACTCCCCGGACGTCGCCGTTCTCCCCATCGGCGACCACTTCACCATGGGGCCGAAACAGGCGGCACACGCGGTTCGCTTGTTGGGCGTCAAGCAGATCCTCTGCGGGCACTTCGGCACATTCCCGGTCCTCACCGGCACGCCGGAACAGCTCAGGGCGCTCGTCGAGTCCGACATCCTGGTACCCGACCTCACCCCCGGGATCACGCTTCCCTGACCGCCGTCGTGGCGCCGCGTCCCTCGGCGCAGGTCATCCGGGTCTCCGGTCCGACGGCCACGATCCTCGAGGGGGGCGCCACACGTGAGGCGCGAATCGCGCCCCGCCTGCCGGGGCGGCCTCTGGTCGTCGGTGACGAGGTGCGTCTGCGTGACGGTGTGGACGACGCGGTCATCGAGGCCATCGACCCGGCCAAGGACGTGGACGGCTTCCACTACCGCAACGTGGGCGCGCTCGTGGTGGGCGACGAGGGCCTGCGCCCCTGCACGCCCTGGGGCGTGATGAAGCTGCTCGAGCACGAGGGCGTGGCGATCGACGGCGCCCATGCCGTCGTCGTCGGCCGCTCGACGATCGTCGGCAAGCCCATGGCCCTCATGCTCCTGAACGCCGGCGCGACCGTGACGATCTGCCATTCGCGCACCCGCGACCTCGCCGCCCACACCCGCCAGGCGGACATCCTCGTGGTGGCCGCCGGCCGCGCGCGCATCGTCGGCGAGGGCATGGTGAAGGCGGGCGCGACGGTGATCGACGTGGGCATCAACCGGCTGCCGGACGGGAGCCTGTGCGGCGACGTAGACTACGCGCCGATCGCCGCCGTCGCCGGGGCCATCACGCCCGTTCCCGGCGGCGTCGGCCCCATGACCATCGCGATGCTGCTCGCCAACACGGTCCGCGCGGCGGAGAGCGCGGCCGGCTTCGCGC
>CALMEC010000418.1 GCA_937862675.1 uncultured Actinomycetes bacterium | reverse complement strand
CGTCCCGCTCCTCCAGCCACCTCTCGACGCTCTCCCGGTACTCGGGCACCAGGTGCGACTCGCGCCGGTGGAGAAGGATCAGCCGCGCCGCCTCGTCGGGATCCAGCCCGCGCAACCGGAGGGTGGCGTACGCCACCAGGACGCTCCGGCGACGGCCGCGCTGGCAGTGGATGAGCACCCGCGCCTCCGGGTCGTCCAGGGCCGCCGCCGCGAACAACGCCGCGTCGGCCCAGGACGCGGGGTCCTGATGGCGGCCGTGGTCCCACATGGGCGCGACGGCCACGTGCTCGGGGCCGAACGTGCGCTCCTCCCAGTAGCGGTCGCCGCTGAAGAGCGTCTGCGCCGCGGCCCGGCAGTTGACCACGTCGGTGATGCCGATCCGCTCCCGCAGGATCGGCAGGGAGCGAGGAGTCGGCAGATTACCGACGGCGATGCGCTCCGTTCCGAGCCAGCTCCAGGGCGTCGTCTTCGTGCCCGGCCCGTAGACCGCGTCGGTGACGGCGAACTGGGCCCGGCGCCAGAGCGGAGCAGGCCCCTGCGGGTCGTCGGTCACCCGGTGAACGCCGTCATGGCGATGGTGGCGTTGTGACCGCCGAAGCCGAACCCGTTGGAGAGGACCGTGCGCAGCGGCGCCTCCCTCGGGGTCGTGAGCACGTGGTCCACTCCGAGGCACTGCGGATCGAGCTCGTCGACGTTGATCGTCGCCGGGATCACTCCGTGGCGGATGCCGAGCGCGCTGACCGCGGCCTCCATCCCGCCGGTGGCGCCGAGCATGTGACCGTGCATCGACTTGGTGGAGCTGACCGCCACCCGGGCGGCGCGATCGACGCCCAGCGCGCGCTGGATGACCCGGATCTCCGACGGGTCACCGACCGGCGTGGACGTCCCGTGAACGTTGACGTAGTCGATGTCGTCGCCCGTGAGCCCGCCGTTCTCCATGGCCATGGTCATCGCCCGCGCCGGACCCCGCCCCGTCGGGTCGGGCTCGGTGATGTGGTGGGCGTCGGCGCTCATGCCGTAGCCCACGATCTCGCAGACGATCTCCGCGCCACGTGCTTGCGCGTGGGAAAGTTCTTCGAGCACCAGCACGGCGCCACCCTCCCCCATGACGAACCCGTCACGCTGCACGTCGAACGGGCGGCTGGCCCCCATCGGATCGTCGTTGCGGGTGGAGAGCGCCTTCATCGAATTGAATGCCGCGATCCCGATCGGGGTGATGGCGGCCTCCGCGCCTCCGGCCAGCATCACGTCGGCCTGGCCGCGGCGGATGACCTCCAATGCGTCGCCGATGGCGTGGTTCCCGGACGCGCATGCCGTCACCGGGCAGGACAGCGGACCCTGCAGCCCCAGCGTCATGGAGAGCTGGGCGGCGCCCATGTTGGCGATCATCATCGGGATGAAGAGCGGCGACACCCGCGTGGGGCCGCGCTCGTGCAGGACGCGTGCCTGATCCTCGAAGGTGCGCAGCCCGCCGACGCCCGAGGCGACGATGGCGCCGATGCGCTCGTTGTCGCCGTCACGTTCGATCTCGAGGCCGGCGTCCTCGACCGCCAGCATGCCCGCCGCCACCGCGAACTGGGAGAAGCGGTCCATGCGCCGGGCCGACTTCGCGTCGATGTACCGGGTGGGATCGAAATCGCCGATCTGGCACGCGAACTTGGTCACATGCTCCGACGTGTCGAAGAGGGTGATCGGCACCGCCGCGGAGCGGCCCGCCACCACGGATTCCCAGACCGCGTCACGGCCCGTGCCCAAAGGGGTCACCAGGCCGAGCCCGGTGACGACGACCCGACGTCTGTCCGTATCCATCACAGTCCTCCTCCTCACATGGCCATGCCGCCGTCGATCGGCAGCACAGCCCCCGTGATGTATGACGCGCCGGGCGAGCACAGGAAGGCGACGGCCGACGCGACGTCGGCCGGCACCCCGAGTCGCGGCAACGGCATGGACGCCAGGAGGGCGTCCCGCTGATCGTCGGGCAGGGATGCGGTCATGTCCGTGACGATGTAGCCGGGTGCGACCGCGTTGACACGGACCCCGCGTGCACCGACCTCGCGCGCGAGGGACTTGACCATCCCGATCATGCCCGCCTTGGCGGCCGAATAGTTGGCCTGGCCGGCGTTGCCGCCCAGCCCGACCACCGACGAGACGGCCACGATCGATCCCCGGCGCCGCTTCAGCATCCCCCGCAGCACGGCACGGGCCGTGAAGAAGGCACCGTCGAGGTTGGTCCGGATGACGTCGGTCCAGTCCTCCGCGCTCATCCGCAACGCCAGCCCGTCGCGGGTGATCCCCGCGTTGAGGACGGCGGCCTCGATGTCGCCCAGCTCCTGGGCCGCAGCGACGAAGGCCACGACGGAGTCCTCCTCGGCGACGTCCACCTGGTGGACGATGCCGCGTACCCCGGCGCCCTCGACGTCCGCGAGCGTGCGCTCCGCGCCCTCGGCGTCCTTGCGGTACCCGACCGCGATGTCATAGCCGGCGTTGGCCAGCGCGACGGCGCAGGCCGCACCGATCCCCCGGCTGGCGCCGGTGACGATGGCGACTCCCTGGCTCACGCGATGTCCTCCAGCGCCGCGACGTGGGCGGGCTCCGAGATCTGGGATGTGGCGGCGTCGCGCTTCACGCGGCGGACGAGGCCCGACAGCACACGTCCCGGACCGATCTCGACGAAGCGATCGACGCCCATGTCGACGGCGGCCGCCACGGCGTGGCCGAAGCGGACCGGCGACGTGAGCTGGTCGAGCAGCACGGATCTCAGCCGGTCCGCCGGTTCCACCTCGACCGTCGTCGTCGACAGGAACCGGATGCCGGGGGTGACCGGTGTCCAGGCTTCGAGCGCCGGGGCCAGGCGATCCGCGGCGGGTGCCATGAGGGGCGAGTGGAACGCCCCCCCCACCTGGAGGCGCGACGACTTGTAGCCACGCTCCCCGGCCAGGTCGACGAAGCGGTCGATGCCGTCCATCGTGCCGGAGGCCACCACCTGACCCGGGCAGTTGTAGTTGGCGGGCCAGACCTCGCCGGCCTCGTCGCAGAGACCCTCGACGACGGCGTCGTCCTGGCCGAGCAGTGCGGCCATCGTCCCCGGCCGCTCCAGCCCGGCGGCGTGCATGGCGGCGCCGCGCTCGGCCACGATGCGGAGCGCCTCCGCGTAGTCGATGGCCCCGCAGGCGACGAGCGCCGAGTACTCGCCGAGCGAGTGCCCCAGGGCGACGTCACCCGTGAGGCCGTGGTCGCGCGCGACCCGCCAGGCCGCCACGGACATCGCGAGGATGGCCGGCTGACAGACGTCGGTCGGGACCAGGCGCTCGGCCGGACCCGTGAAGATGATCTCCGACAGGCCGTACCCCAGGGCGTCGTCGGCCTCGGCGAAGGTCTCACGGGCGACCTGATAGGCCTCCGCGAGTTCCTTGCCCATCCCGACCTGCTGGGCCCCCTGCCCGGGGAACATGAGGGCGATCACGCGGCCACCGGGGGCTCGTAGGCGACGATCGTGGATCCCCATGTGAGGCCGGCGCCGAACGCGATCATGAGGAGGAGCGATCCCGGCTTGAGGCGTCCGTCGTCGCGGGCCTCGGCCAGTGCGATCGGCACGGACGCCGACGACGTGTTGCCGTGGCGCTCCAGGTTGACGACGACCTTGTCCGGGTCCATGCCGAGCTTGTCGACGGCGTGGTCGATGATGCGGAGGTTGGCCTGGTGCGGGATGAACAGGTCGATGTCGTCCGCGGACACACCGGTCGTCTCCAGCAGGCGGGTGGTGGAGTCGACGATGACCCGGGTGGCGAATTTGAAGACCGCCGGACCGTGCATGAAGATGTACGCGTCCTTGGACTCGAACGGCCGGTTGGCCGGATGGGCGCTCCCGCCGACCGGGAGGCCGAGCTCGTGTCCCATGCCCCCGTCGGCGCCGAGGTCGAAGCCCAGGAAACCGGTGGTCGAATCGTCGCCCGCCGTGACCAGGGCGCCGCCGGCACCGTCGCCGAAGAGCACGCACGTGCTGCGATCCGTGAAATCGGTGAAACGGGTGAGCGTCTCGGCGCCGATGACGAGCACGTTCTCGGCCAGGCCGCTCTCGACGAAACCGTAGGCCTGTGCAAGCCCGTAGACGAAGCCGCTGCAGGCCGCCAGACAGTCGTATGCGGCGGCCTTGCGGGCGCCGATGCGGTCCTGGAGGAGGCATGCCGTCGTGGGGAAGAGCCCCTCCGGCGTCGCCGTCGGGATGATGATCGCGTCCAGGTCGGCCGCATCCATCCCCGCGCGCTCGAGGATGTCGCGCGCGGCGCCCTCGGCGAACGTGAGCGTGGTCTCCTGCTCGGAGGCGATCCGCCGCTCGCGGATGCCCGTGCGGGTCATGATCCACTCGTCGCTGGTGTCGACCATGCGCTCCAGGTCGGCGTTGGTGAGGCGCCCCTCGGGGAGGAACGAGCCCACCGTGTGAAGCCGTGCACGGCGTCGGGTCATGGGACGTGCCGAGATCATTGGTCTCCTTCGACGATCGCGAATCGGAGCGTGGCCTGGACGGCGACCTGGTCGCCGACGCGTGCCGTACCCGTTCCCTCACCGATCGGCCCGCGCTGGCGGGTCAACGTCATTTCGAGGTCCAGGGTCTCACCGGGGAGGACCTGGCGTCGGAACCGGGCCTTCTCGATGCCGGCGAAGAGTGCCAGCTTCCCGGCATTTCCGGGGGAGGAGAGCACCGCGAGGCCACCGGTCTGGGCCAGCGACTCGATGATGAGGACACCGGGGGTGACCGGATGGCCGGGGAAGTGCCCCTCGAAGAACGGTGCGTCCTCGGGCACCGTCCAGCGGGCCCGGGCGGACTGACCGGGTTCCAGCTCCACCACCTCGTCGACCAGAAGGAAGGGGTGGCGATGCGGGAGGATCTCCTCTGGCGCCGGAAGACTCAAAGCAGCGCGATGCTAGCCAATGTGCGGAGGGGACGACTGCGATCGCCCGCCGCAGGCCCGCCCGGAGGACGCGAGAAGGCGCCGCGACGACCCGCCGGGACGGAGGGCCCGTCCGATGCATGGGGCGCCCTCTCTCGGCGGCCCGTCACACCGCGGTGAGGTGAAGAGAAGGGCGGCTCGGGAGAGATGCCGGTGCGTTTCGCGCATCGCACGCCGATCTCGGGTCCGCCCTGCAGTAGGCCGCTCCCTCGCGTCACCCGCAAGCACACACCGACCCGCTCGTCTCACTCCCGCCACATCACCGGAGCGCAGAACGGGACGCGAGAAACCGCGCCGCCCTCGATACCCTTCATGGGAATGGCACGCATACGTCCCATCGGTCTGCTGATCGCCGTTCTGCTCGCGCTCGCGGCAATCCCGTCCACGGGATCCGCGAACCCCGGCGGGCCGGTGCGCGGCGTCGTGCTGCAGGGCACCATCGACCCGGCCACCGCGCAGTTCGTCACACGGCGCCTCGAGAACGCGGACTCCGCCGGCGCGGGCGTCTTCATCATCCAGATGGACACCCCCGGCGGGCTCATGTCCTCGATGCACGACATCGTCCGCGCCATGGAGTCCGCGCAGGTGCCGACGGTGGTCTGGGTGGGACCGGCGGGCTCACGCGCGGGATCGGCCGGCGCGTTCATCTCCCCCCCCTCCCGTCTCCTGGACAATGCTCCCCGAACGAACATCCGCAGCCCCCCACCCGCCCGCTCGGGCGGCGGGGATCTCGACGTCAAGGTCCGCAACGACGCCGCGGCGCAGATCCAGGCGCTGGCGGAGGCCCGTGGGCGAAACGCGCAGCTCTTCCGGTCGATGGTGACGGAGGGCAGCAACTTCCCGGCGAGCGAGGCCGTGCGCGACGGGATCGCCACGGGCATCGCGACAGACCGCGACCACCTGCTGCAGACACTGAACGGCGTGAAGGTGGACGGCGTCGCCCTCACCACGGAGGGCGTGCCGGTGCGGTTCGACGACATGCCGTGGTACCTGAGGCTGCTGCAGGTGCTGATCGACCCGAACCTGCTGACGGCGCTCTTCGGCCTGGGCATCGCCGCCATCGGCTACGAGATCTTCAATCCCGGGGGGATCGTCCCGGGCGTGGTGGGCGTGATCCTCCTCTTGACCGCGGCGGTGGGACTGGCGATGGTGCCGTTCAACTGGGCCGGCATCGCGTTCCTGCTCCTCGCCTTCGTCCTCTTCGCCCTCGAGGCGGCGGTGTCCGGATTCGGGGTCCTGGCGGCGGGCGGGGTGGTGTCGCTCGTCATCGGGGGCCTCATCCTCTTCGACGACGCGCAGGGTCCGGTGGTGTCGCGTCCCGGCCTCATCATCTGCGCCGTCATCGTCGGGGGCTCGTTCACCCTCATCGCCCGGGCCGCCGTCCGCGCACGGCGCGCACCGCGGACCACCGGGCGCGCCGGACTGGTCGGACACGTCGGCCAGGTGCGCCGTGACATCGCCGACGGACGCGGCCAGGTGTTCGTGGAAGGGGAGCTGTGGGCCGCCGTGACGGCGGATGGCGTTAGGATCCCGGCCGGACGGCGGGTGCGCGTCACCCGCATGCAGGACCTCACGCTGACCGTCGAGGCCGAACCGGAGGAGTCCCCATGAGCGGCGCTGCCCTTGCCGTGATCATCGTCGTCGTGATCTTCGTGATCGTTTTGTTCTCGTCGATCAAGATCGCCCGGGAATTCGAACGAGGTGTCGTCTTCCGCCTAGGACGGCTGCTCGGGGTGAAGGGCCCGGGCCTCTACCTGCTGATCCCGTTCATCGACAAGGCCGTCGGCGTGGATCTGCGGACCATCACCCTCAACGTGCCTCCCCAGGAGGTCATCACCCGCGACAACGTGACCGTGAAGGTGAACGCGGTGGCCTATTTCCGGGTGATCGAGGCTGAGAAGGCCATCATCCAGGTGGAGAACTTCCTGGTGGCCACGTCCCAGATCGCCCAGACGACCCTGCGGAGTGTCCTGGGAACCGTCGACCTCGACCACCTCCTCTCGGAACGAGAGCAGATCAACGAGCGTCTGCAGGAGATCATCGACCAGCAGACCGCTCCCTGGGGTGTGAAGGTTTCGGTGGTCGAGGTGAAGGACATCGAGCTCCCGCAGTCGATGCAGCGTGCGCTGGCCCGTCAGGCCGAGGCCGAGCGTGAGCGGCGCGCGAAGATCATCGCCGCCGAGGGTGAGCTGCAGGCGTCGGAGAAGCTGACCCAGGCGGCCGAGGTGATCGCACGGGAGCCCGCCGCCCTCCAGCTGCGCTACCTCCAGACGATGAACGAGATCTCGTCCGAGCGCACCAGCACGATGATCATCCCGCTGCCCATCGACCTGTTCGAGCCGTTCATCAGGAAGGGCGAACGCAATCGGCCGGCACCGGTCGCGCCGCCGGCACATCCCGCGCCGGCGCGCCCGGCGGGCGACGTGCCGCCGCAGGCACCGCCGCACCAGTAGGGGTGACGCGAGGGGCCGCCGCGGCGGCCCCTCGTCATTCCGTGCCCGCCCGTTCCGCGCCGCAGGAGGAGCGGCACGGCGACATCATCTCGACGGCCACGACCGTGATGCGGTTCGGCGCGTGCCGCATTCCGCCGCGAACCGCGAGCGCGTCTCGACCCGAACCGGACCGGCCCGCGAGCGACGGCGCGTCTCGCTCCGGCACCGGCGTCAGGGCGACGCAGGGCACCTGACGATCCGATCGCCGCGCCCGGGAGTCATCCGCGTGTCGCTCTCTCCGCTGCTCCCGCATCAGGGCACCGGGTGCGCACCGGGTCCAGGCGGCGCACCGTCGCCGGCATCGCTGAGGGAGCGGACCATGCTCCGCAGGATCCGGAGTGCGTCCGACCGCTCGGCCTCGGTGAGGCCGGCCAGCATCCGGACCTCGACCGACCGGGCCGCTTCGCCGGCCGCCTTCAGGCTCCGCCGGCCGCGATCCGTGAGCCGCGCGGGGAGCGCCTTCCCCACGGGCTGCTCCGCGGGCCCTCCGCCTGTGATCGCCGGGAGTCCGGAATGACGTGAGGGCCACGTTTTCCACGCAGCCCTCTCGTCACCGACATCGACCGGCGGGTCCGGCTCACCCCGATACGGGCGGTGTGCCGGACGCCGATGTCACCTCACTTGGTGAGCGCGGTGAACGCCGTCGTCCGAAGGTCGATCTTGGCCCCCTTCGCGCCGGTGGTCCAGATCTGCATCCGTCCCGGGCCCGCGGCGATCCGCTTGCCGTTCGCCAGGCCGCTGAAGGTGTAGCTGT
>CALMEC010000417.1 GCA_937862675.1 uncultured Actinomycetes bacterium | reverse complement strand
ATTCTCACCTGCTGTTTGTCCAGTCCGTCCTGCGAGGAGAGATCTACGTGAGCGTCATTCAGAGCCTTGAGCAGATGCAGCTTCGCGATGACGTTCCCGAGTTCAAGCCGGGTGACACCGTGAAGGTGCACTTCCAGGTGATCGAGGGACAGCGTCGCCGCGTCCAGGTGTTCGAGGGCGTCGTCATCAAGAGGCAGGGATCCACGTCGCGCGAGACGTTCACGGTCCGCAAGCAGAGCTTCGGTGTGGGCGTGGAGCGGATGTTCCCGGTCCACTCGCCCAAGATCGAGCGCATCGAGCGGGTCATGGAGGGCGATGTGCGACGCGCGAAGCTCTACTACCTGCGCGGCAAGGTCGGCAAGAAGGCCCGCGTCCGCGAGAAGCAGCGCTAGGGCCCTGCGTCGGGAATCCGACGCACCCTGACGGTTCACGCGCGCGCCGTAACGTGATCGCGGACGCCGTGATCCCACCGCCCGGAGGGTTCTCGCCAGATCCCTGCGGCGGCGGGCTGACCGTTCGTGTCGTCTCTCCGCGACGGGGCATCGGCGAACTCCGCGCGCGGCGCGTGCGCCCGCCCGCGACGGCCTGACGCATCGTGGCGAGCGTACGCAGGGGCACGGGTCGTTCGGCGCCCGGCACGAGGCTCTTCCGGTTCGACCGCGCGCTCGGCGTGCGGATCGTCGCCGGGACCGACGAAGCGGGCCGCGGCTGCCTGGCCGGCCCACTCGTTGCGGCAGCTGTCGCGTTCGATCCCCATGCGCTCAGTCGTTCGGCGCGCAGCGACCTCGCGGCGTTGAACGATTCGAAGAAGCTGACAGCACGGGCACGGCAGGAGATGGCCGCCACGGTCCTGACCCATGCCCACGAGGTCGTCGTTCGCGTCGCCGGGGCCGGGACGATCGACCGGGCCGGCCTGCACCGGACGAACCTCGACCTCCTCGCCCGCTGCCTCGCGGCGTTCACGTGTTCCCCGGACATCTGCCTGGTGGACGGCTTCGCTCTTCCGGCGCCGGCTCCCGACCACCGGCCGATCGTCGGCGGGGACCGCACATCGGCCGCGATCGCCGCCGCGTCCGTCATCGCGAAGTCGGTGCGTGATCGCCTGATGGCGGGTCCCGTGGCCGAGCGGTGGCCGGACTACGGGTTCGATCGGCACGTGGGATATGCGACGCGTGAACATCGTCTCGCCGTCCGATCGTCGGGTGTCACGTCCATCCATCGCCGGTCGTTCAACTCCATCGCGTACTCCCAGACATCTCTCTTCGACGACCCGGAGGATCGAACGCGTCCGTCTGGTGCGTGATCCGGGAGGGACGTCGTGACCGGTCGACGAGGATCACGTCAAACCGGATGTTGAGCCGCCTCAGCTGGGGATTGCGGTGGACGAACGCCGTCGCCCCGCGGCTGATGCGTGCCCGCTGTGCCAGGGAGACGGGTTCGTAGAGCGCCTCGGGCGAGCGCCGCGTCTTGACCTCGACCACCGCCAGGATCCCGTTGCGCAGCGCGACGATGTCGAGCTCCCCTCCACCGGGCACCGGCCAGTTCCGTGCCAGGGGCAACCAGCCCCTCCGCCGCAGATACCGGGTGGCGACCTCCTCTCCGTACCGGCCGTCGTCCATGGATCGATGGTGCACGCCGGCCGGTGACGGGATGCGCGCTCACGGTCTCATCATCGTTCCAGTCGGTCAGGAACGTGTGTCGGCATGCCGTCCGGGGGCCCGAGGGCGCGCCGTGGTGGGCGGTATTGCCCCGGAAACGAAATCCGGAGAGTGCCGGCGACACCACGGATGTCGTGTCCGGCCCGGCCACGGAGAACCGAGTGGTGGGTCGCCTGTCTGTCGTCGTGAGGAGGCGCGGACCCGGGCGCCCGTCACGTCGACACACAATCGTTGCGTTCGCGTTGGACACGCGTGACGAGCGGCCCGTCACGCTTCGTGTCGTGGTCGCTCACGTCGTCACTCCCGCCCTTCTCGGTCTCCACGCAGCAACGGTGCACGTGGAGGCCGACCTGCGCCCGGGGCAGCCGGCGTTCGCGGTCGTCGGCCTTCCCGACACCGCCGTCCAGGAGAGCCGTGAGCGCGTGCGCTCAGGCATCGCGAACCAGGCGCTCTCCCTTCCGCCGCAGCGCATCGTGGTCAATCTGGCACCGGCGGACCTGCGAAAGATCGGACCCCAGTACGACCTGCCCATCGCGCTCGCCATCCTGGCGTCGTCCGGGCAGATCCGTCCCGGGGGACTGGACGGTCTGGGCGCGGTCGGCGAGATGGCGCTGGACGGGACGCTCCGTCCCCTGCAGGGCACGCTGGCGATGGCCGAACACGCGGCCGCCTCCGGATGGGCACGCCTCATGGTCCCGCGGGCCAACGCACGGGAGGCCTCCCTGATCCGCGGCGTCACCGTCGTCGGCGTGACCGACCTGCGGCAGGCTCTCCGCTATCTCAACGGCGACGTGCCGCCGCCCGGCGACACCGTCGATCCCGGCGAACTCCTCGCCGACGGGGGCGACGTCGAGGGACCCGACATGGGGGAGATACGCGGACAGGCCACCGCGCGACGCGTTCTGGAGATCTCGGCGGCTGGGGGACACAGCCTCCTCATGGTCGGCCCGCCCGGCGGAGGCAAGACGATGCTCGCCCGTCGGCTTCCAGGCCTCCTTCCGCCCATGGGGGTGGACGACGCCATCACGGTCACCCGCATCCATTCGGTGGCGGGTCTCATGCCGGTCGGCACCCCGATGCTGACGCGACGGCCGTTCCGGGCACCGCACCACACCACCAGTGCCGTCGGCCTGGTCGGAGGGGGCCGCTACCCGCAGCCGGGAGAGGTGACGCTCGCTCACCGGGGCGTTCTCTTCCTGGACGAGGTCTGCGCCTTCGCCCCCGCCGCACTCGACGCGCTGCGTCAGCCCCTCGAAGAGGGCTATGTCGACATCACGCGCGGGATGGTGAGCGCCCGCTTCCCGGCGAAGCCACTGCTCGTCTGCGCGGGCAATCCGTGTCCCTGCGGATACCGCGGCGATCCCGACCGTCCGTGCACGTGCGCCCCCGGACGCGCCGAGGCGTACGCCGGACGCCTCTCCGGACCCATCATGGACCGCATCGATCTCCAACTGGTCGTCCCGCGCCTGGATGCGGAGGACGTCGTCGGCCTGTCCCCGCCGGGTGAGACGACCCCCGCCATCCGGGAACGCGTCGTCGGCGCCCGGCGGTTCGGCCGGGCCCTGGGCCGGATGATCGAGAACGCGATGCTGTCGCCGGCCGATGCGCGGAACTCCTGCCGGCTCGACGGTTCGTGCACCCGTCTGCTGACACAGGCCGTCGCACGCCTCCATCTCAGCGCACGCGCCCATGATCGCCTCCTCCGCGTCAGTCGCACGATCGCGGACCTCGACGGACGGGAGCGCGTCGAGTCCGAGCACATCCTGGAAGCGCTGACGTATCGCCGCAGTCACGGGTCGCGCATTGGCTGAGCCCCCGCACTCGATCGGCCCGACCGGGACTGATCCGACCGCCGCGCACCCGGATGTCCGGCCCGACGACTGGGCACTCGGGCTCGTCCGGATCTCCGGCAGCCTGGATCGGGATCTCCAGGCGGCGTCCCGGCGTGCCGGGGGTCCACGACGACTGTGGGCGGCGTCGGATGACACCGTGTCGCGTGTCTTCGCGCGCACTCCGGATGTGGGAGCGGAGTTCATCGCCGCACGACGCGGGTTGCGCCCCGCGGATCTCCGGGTTCAACTGGAGGCGGAGGCGGCGTGGTTCACCGGGACGGAGCACGGGATCACTGCGGAGCGACTGGGTGCCCTCCCGGATCCGCCGTTCGGCCTCATCGGGACGGGATGTCCGCTCGAGGCGTCACTCGGGACCCGGGCCCCGTGCGTGGCCGTCGTCGGAAGTCGACGGCCCACGGCCTTCGGGCTGCAGTTCACGTCGGATCTCGCCGCGGGGCTCGGAGCGATGGGCGCGATCGTCGTCAGCGGGCTCGCCATCGGCATCGATGCGGCCGCCCACCGTGGTGCCCTGGCCGTCGGGGCACCGACGATCGCGGTGCTGGGATGCGGCGTCGGAGTGGATCACCCCCGGACCAACTCGTCCCTCCGTCGTCAGATCGTCGAGACCGGCGGGACGGTGCTCTCGGAGTACTGGATCCCGACTCCGCCGAACCGCTGGCGATTTCCCGCCCGCAACCGGATCGTGGCGGGACTGGCGGACGCCGTCGTGGTCACTGAGGCGGCGGCCCGCTCGGGGGCGTTGATCACGGCGGACTTCGCCCTCGAGCTGGGGCGCCCCGTGCTTGCGGTACCCGGTCGTCCGGGTGTGCCTGCCAGCTCCGGCTGCCACGCGCTCCTCCGTGCGGGCGCCGCCTTCTGCGAGACGGCCGACGACGTCGTCGCGGAGCTTCCCGGGTTGCTCTGGACCGATGGGACCCGACCAGATGCCGTATCCGTAGCGGTCGACGGTTTGGCCGCGGCCATCCAGGGGCTTCTCCGATCCCAGCCGTCGTCCCTGACGCAGATCACCGAGGCACTGGACCGCCCGGCGGCCGAGATCGCGACGTGTCTCACCGAGATGGAGCTCGCCGGTGCGCTCGTCGCCATCGACGGACACCGGTACGCCGTGAGGGGCGTGTGAGCCGGCCGGGACGCATCGTCGCCTGGTGAACGTCGACGGGTGCCGCGTCGACGGGCCGGAGGGCTGCCGGCACGGGGCCCGGGTTCATCCCGGGCGTCGTATGCGCCGGGGGCCGCGGCTACGAGGCGCGGCGCGAGGAGGCCGACCGGCGACGGGCGGGGCGCTCGGCGTCGGCGGTGGGGCGATCCAGGTACCGGTCGAGCATGCTCTGCGCGGTCTCGGCGACCGTCGCACGGAGCGGAACCGGCTCGAACAGCACGGCGTCACCCTGGTGCTTGACCAGTTCCTTCACCAGCCACTCACCGCTCGCGTACGGGATCTCGATCAGCACCGAGCCGTCGCTGTGGCGCTCCAGCGACCGGTGCTGCTCCTCGAGCCAGCGGGCGATCGACGTGTCGCACCAGACCGACGCGCTCTGTGCGTGCGCACCCCAGTGCCCGGGACGGTCCCCCCAGGGCAGATAGGCGCCCACGCTCAACTCGTCCCGGCGGGTGAACGAGCCGCGGGCGGCCTTCGCGGCCCGAATCCGGTCGAGCCGGAATGTGCGCTTCTCGTCCGCCTGCCGGCACCATGCGACCACGTACCAGGCGTCCCTCATGTTCACGAGGAGGTGGGGCTCGACGGTGCGGGTGGTGATCTCGCCGCGCGACTCGTTCCAGTAGTCGATCGTCAGGAGCCGGTCCTGACGGATGGCGTTGGTGATGGCGGTCGCGACACTGCTCTTCGGCGCCTGCGCACGGCCCAGTTCGAGAGGGGGGAGATGGTCCTCCCCGATGGCCGACTCGATCTTCGCCCGTGCCGTCGCCAGGGCGTCGTCCCCGTCGCCGACGGGCAGCCGGTCACCGATGAACTCCAGCGCCCAGAGAAGGGCCTTCGCCTCCAGCGGCGACAGCCGTGCCGGGCGGGCGAACTGCTCGCCGTAGGTCTCCTTCTGCACCACGACCTCGTCGTCCACGATCTGCGCGAACAAGGCGTAGCAGCCTCCGCCGAAGTTGATCAGGTTGAGGAGGGAGAGGTCGTCCTCGAACTCACGGGGGGTGAGGTTGAGCTCGGCACGGATCTCGGCGGTGGGGATGCGACCCTCGCGCCGATCTCCACACGACGCGAGCAGGCGCGTCATGAGGGAGAGGAGGCGCGTGAAGCGCTCAGCGGCCACGACGCGGTCCGGCGGGATCGTGTGGCCCTTGGCCGGCGTCCCGGTGTCCTCCACGTGCACGGTGACGTGGTTGCCGACGGGGTAGTCGGCCCGGCTGTCCTCGGCGTGGCGGTCCCGCACGCGCTCCAGGGAGCCGATGATGGACTCGCGGAGCTCGGGCGGACCCACGATCACGGCGTCCCGGCCGAGATCGAGTATCCAGGTGATCAGCTCGCGGGCGTTGCCGTACTCGGTGGTGAAGATGGCACTGCCGTCGGGCAGCGACTCCAGCTCGCCGTGGGCGCCGAACGTCTGCTCGACCCACCACGCGATGGTGGACGACAGTGCGATGGTGGCCGTTCCCTGGGTGTCGGCCAGCTGCCACGGGGCACGGTCGCGGTACGGCGAGAGGTCGAAGTCACCGGGCGGCGGGAAGTCGTGCTCCGCCCGCGAGCGGAACGTGATCCGTCCCTCGATGCGTGACAGGCGGAAGATGCGCGTGGCCTCGCGCTCGTGCGCATATCCGACCATGTACCAGTGGCCGGCCATGTACAGGAGGCTGTAGGGATCCACCTCTCGCTGCGCGCGCTCGTCACGCCCGATCGAGTAGTACGTGAAGCGGATCGTCTTGCGCCGGCCGATCGCCGACTCGATCTTGGTGAGGTGGGCGGCGACCTCCGGCGAGTAGCCCGGTCCCAGCAGGTTGACCGCCACGGTGCGCGCCGCATGGTCATCGAGCGGACTCGGGCGACCCAGTGTCAGGTGCTGCAGCGCCAGGCGAAGGGGCTCGGCATACGCGAACTGCCCCTCCATGAGGTAGAGGCACGTGTGCAGGGCGGACAGCTCGGTCTCGTCGAAGTCGATCGGGGGCAGGTAGTAGCTCTCCGGAGGGAGCGCGTACAGGTCACCCTGGAACGGATCGTCGCCGGGACGGTCGACCGTGAGGCAGAAGCCCATCGCCTCCAGCTCGCTGCGGTCGCTGTAGAAGCGACGCAGGAAGGCCTGCTCGCTCATACCCCCATATCCCTCCACGTTCTCGTGGATCTCATCGGCCGTGACCGGTCGATGCTGGGACATGAGATACGCGATCAGCGAAAGCTGACGCACGAGCTTGTCGTCGTCTCTCATCGCCATCGCAGTTGCCTGACTGTTGCCGCCACTGCCAGGCGATTCTAGTTCAGGACACCCTGATTCCGCGGGGTTCCGGGCCGCCGTCGCCCGATGAGCGATCCGGCAAATCCGCACTGTGCGGGAAAAGATCCGGCCGGTGCCCGAACCGGCGTGGCGGGGCGGCTCGGCTCGGCGGAATTCGGTCCCGAGACCCCCGGTTTCCGGGATCCGTGGCCTGCGGTCGGCGGTGGCGGTCGGAGAGGCCGGACGACCGCGGCCACCTGACCGGACGATCTGCCATCATCAACGACGATGACCGTTCGGGAACACATCTCCCCCGTACCGGATGCGGCCGAACTCGACCGGATGATCGGCGCCGCGACACCGCACTTCGCGCTTCAGATCCGGGACCGGGTGGCGGGATACCTCGCCGCCATGGGGGACGACGATCCACGTCGTGCGGAACTCGAGGCCCAGATCCTGCGGCTGGAGGATCTCGCCGTCGACGGCGAGTCCGGACGCCCCGGTCAGGCCGAGTTGCCTCCACGGCCGTCGCTCGACCTGGACTGACCGTCCTCCGGCGTCGTCGGCGGCGGACGGGGGTCAGGAGCGGGACGGGGACGAGGGCATCGCCTCGCGGATGACGGCGCTCGTCGCGCGAAGGATGCGTGCCGTGGCGCCCCAGACGTCCTCCCCGCACAACGGATAGCGGAGGGTGGCGATCGTCGGCTCCGGCGGCAGGCGTTCGTCGGCCGCGACGAGAGCACGCACCGTGGGGGTGAAGATCCGGGCGATCTCCATGGGCTCGGCGTCCATCTCGGGGACGCCGTCGTGGAGCCCGATGATCGGCGTCACGAGGAAGTCCGAGACCGCGGTGTGCACGTCCGGCAGCCGGCCGACGAGTGACACCCGGTCTGGATGGATGCCCACCTCCTCGTGGGTCTCGCGGAGGGCCGTGATCGCCAGGGACGCGTCGTCCGGCTCCATGGCTCCCCCGGGCAGAGAGATCTGGCCCGGATGATGCTCCAGCCCGTCGGTCCGGCGGGTGAGTACGAACCGGGCGTGGTCCTCGTGGTCGAACAGCAGGACGAGCACGGTATAGACCATCATGATGCCGGCCCCCATCGCCTTGGCGAAGCCTTCGAAGACTTCCGCCATGATCTCGGCGTGGCCGAACTCGCGCAGCTCGACGCCTGGAGGCAGGGACCTGGCGGCCGGCAGCGCCTTGACGCGGGAGACCGCATCGCCAAGCGGCACATCGCCGACGAGGTCGCCACCGATGACGACGCGCCGCGTGCGGTCGTAGCGG
>CALMEC010000416.1 GCA_937862675.1 uncultured Actinomycetes bacterium | reverse complement strand
TCGCCGTGTGCCTGGGTGGCGACGGCCGTCGCGATGCTCGTGAGGTCGGCCGGGAACGCCGGCCAGACGCCGTCGTCGACCTTGGGGATCGCCCCGCCCGAGTCGCGCCGGATGACCATCTCCTGGCCGGGCGGCACGCGGATGCCGTCGCCGACCCACTCGACGTGGATCCCGAGCCGCTCGAAGGTCAGGCAGATCATGCGCATGTCGGAACGGCGGACGTCCGGGATCGTGATGTCGGAGTCCGTGACGGCGGCGAGGCCGATGAACGACGCCACCTCGATGTAGTCGGACGGGATCCGGAAGCGGCCGCCGCGGAGCCGCGGGACCCCGCGGATGCGCAGCTCGTTCGTGCCGATGCCGGTGATGTCGGCGCCCAGCTCGACCAGGAAGCGGGCCGTGTCCTGGACGTGCGGCTCGCACGCCGCGTTGAGGATGACCGTCTCCCCCTCCGCCAGCGCCGCCGCCATCAGGGTGTTCTCGGTGGCCGTGACGGAGGCCTCGTCGAGGAAGATCTCGGCGCCCCGGAGGCCCGAGTGGCTCATGGTGAAGGTGCGCCCCTCCTCGATCTCGATGCCCAGTTCACGGAACGCGAGGAGGTGCGTGTCGATGCGCCGCCGACCGATGAAGTCGCCGCCGGGCTGCGGGAGCCGTATCTCGCCGCATCGCGCCAGCATGGGACCGGCGAGCAGGAACGACGCGCGGATCTTCGCGGACATCTCGCGGTCGATCTCCGTGGTCCGCAGGCCGGCGGCGCGGATCGACAGTTCGTGGGGGCCGACCTCGCGGATCGTCGCCCCGAGATCGTCCATGAGCGCGAGCATGGAGTGGACGTCCCGGATGTCGGGGACGTTCTCCAGGATGACCTCGTCCTCCGTCAGAAGGCATGCGGCGAGTATCGGCAGCGCCGCGTTCTTGTTGCCCGATGGCACGAGGGTACCCGCGAGCGGCACGCCGCCCTCAATGATGAAACTCTCAGACACCGCCCTGACGGTATCAGCCGACCGCCGTCCCGCGACCCCGCCGGCGCCCCGGCGCACGACGTATTTCACGGCCCGGCATCCGCGTCGGCCGTCCTGCGTGACACCGACGAGGCGGCGGAAGGGCGCACGGTGCACGCATCGCTGTTGTGCCGGCCCGCCCCGCGCGGTATAAGACCTACGACCCCGAACCACCCGAGGGGGATCGGACCCGATGAAGTTCCTGCGAATGGTGCCCGGATACGGCGAGACGGTGATCGCGGAGGGCGACGCCCGCCTCGATCATGAACGCGAGGAGCTCGTCGCCGAGTTCCGGCGTCAGCTCGACGCGGGGATGTGGGCCGGCGTCCCGATCACGGACCGGCTCACGGGACGGCGTGAGGCCCAGCTCGTCACGTCGTTCGACGAGATCCCCCCTGCCGCCGAGCGTGTGCTCTTCTGGCCGCGCGCCGCCGGCGGATGCGACCTCCGGATGAGCTGAGGCGGTGACCGCCCTCCTCGCCGCCGTCGGCCTGGTGGCGCTGGTGTCGGTGTCGCTCAGCATCGCCGCGCACGAGCGGGACCGGCGTCCGATGCCCCGACCGCGCCGCCCGGTGTGGGCGCGTGAGTGGCCCGTCAGCGCAGCACGCGCCGACGAACGCTCGCTGGAGCTGCTGCGCTCGGTCATCAACGACGACGAGTGGGAGATGTACCGGGACCTCGGGTTCCTCTGCGTCACCGGCCGGCGCCTTCGCCCGGACGGGTCCGAGGGCCTCCCCCGTTACCGCTACCTGATCTACCCGCACCGTCCGCTGGTGGCGCTGCTCCCGCGGTCCCTGGCTCCCGTCCTCGAGTACTGCGTGGAGTTCCGCGACTCCGCCACGTCACGGGACGGCCGCGAGGCGTTCCTCCCGGTCGGGGACGACCTCATCGCGAAGTGGATGACCGTCCGGTCCGATGAGGGGCGCATGCTGGCGCACGCCAACGTCGCCAGCGCAGGGTGTCAGATCCCCCTCGGCCAGATCGAGGACGATGTCCGCCGCTTCGCCAGATGGCGCGAGGCGCGGCGTGTCACCGACGCGACGGACGGATCAACGGCGCACGGCATGGTCGGTCACCTCGGCCGTGATGCGCACCGTGTGGACGGAGTCGCCGGATAGGACCCCCGCGCGGGCGAAGAGCCGGCCGTTCTGCCAGTTGGACAGACCGAGCTCCGGCTGGTCCAGCGCGTACTGCCCGTCGACCCAGCGCGTGAACCCGTTGCCCACGAACGGTGCCTCGACGTCGCGGTAGAAGACCCTCTGCGCCTCCGGGTCCTCACTGATGAGCGACGCGACGAACCGGGGGCTGAAGCGGTTGCACTGGTCCACGGCGTGGCCGAGGTCGTCGACGACGACCAGTGAGACCTCCGGTGCGGCGTCCCACTCCCATTCGGTGGCGAGCGTCTCGTCATCCGGTGACAGCCGGTGGATGCGCACCGCGCCGGCCGCACGGCCGGCCGCATCGGCGACCGCACGCTCGAACACCGGCACGAGCTCGTCCGCACGCTCGCGGACGATCGCGCACACGTTGAGCGTGTTGCAGACCTTCCGGTCGAGCGAATGCCGGACCGCCTGCTCGAACGTCGTGGCATCGGCGGCCGCATCGGCCACGATCCACGCGCCGCCCGTCCCGTGAAGACTGACGGGGACGCCGTGCTGCCGCGCGACGGCACCCAGCTGGGCGACGGCCGGCCCGGATCCGCGCGCGATGGCGAGCCCGATGCGGGAGTCGCAGAACAGTGCCCATCCGGAGGCGTGCGTGGGCGAGTCCACCAGCCGCACCACCCCCGTCGGCAGGCCCGCCGCATGGGCGGCCGGATCGATGACCCGCGCGATGAGGGCGCGCGCCGTGGCGAGGGCGTCACGGCCGATGCGAAGGACCGCCGTGTTGCCGGTCCGCACCACACCGCACGCGTCCGTGAGGACGTTCGGGCGTCCCTCGAAGACGAATCCCACCACTCCGAGCGGCGCGCGCCGGACCGTCACTCCCCACCCCGGATGGGCGTGGGATCCGATCGCGAGGTCGCGATCGCCCTCCACGTCGCGCCACGTGCGCAGGCCCGCCGCCATGTCCGCACGCATGCGCGGGCTGAGCACCAGGCGCCCGGTGGGACGACCGCGGCGCTCCGCCGCCTCGACATCCCCGGCGTTGACCTCGAGGACCGGTGCGAACCTCTCGTCGTCCTCGAGATACCGGGCGCACAGCTCGAAGAACCGGCTGATGCTCTCGTCGTCGACGGCGGCCAGACGACCGAACGCCTCGTGCGCCCCGGCGACCGCGTCCGCGGCCGCATCGACCTCGGCGCGCGGGATGTGCAGCAGGTCTCCGGTGTCGTGCACGACCACGAGCCGATCGCCGGCACGGAACGCGTCCGCAAGTTCCTGGGGTACGTGGGCCACTCGGTCCCCGCCGTACGGGATGGGCTGCCCCGGGCGAAGCTCCGTGAGCATGCCGGGGCGCGATGATGTCTCCGTCGTCTCCACGTTCACACACTAATGGGCGGCGAACCGTCGACGCCGTGCACGGACGCGAACCCCTGTGCTCGAGCGTTCACCTCCGGTCCCGTCGCACGGGTGCAGGAACGACGGACACGGACGGCCCCGTCGCTCCCGGCGATCGGATGGGGGGTCTCTGCAGACCCCCCATCCCTCGTCATCCGGCTACCCGACGACCGGGACCCGGCCGACCCCGGCCGCCCGCAGCAGCACGACCGGCCGTTTGGCGCTCCGCGTCCGCGCGTTCGCCGCGGTGACGCTCGCCATGTTGACGACGCGGCCGTGCGCCGTGAGCGGTGCGCGGAAGCGCACCCAGACGGTGCGGGACTGCCCGGGTCGGAGCGCGCCGAGCTTCCACTGGAAGCGGCCCGAGATGAGCCGTCCGCCCGTGCTGATCTTCCGGACGACCAGCCCGCGCGGGAACGTGTCGCGGACGATCACGTTGCGTGCCGCGGCGCGGCTGTTGTTGCGGACGGTGATCCGCCAGACGCCGTCACGTCCGGCGAGAAGGCGGGCAGGACCGCGCTTGACGATGGTCAGGTTCGCCACGGTCGGCGGCAGTGGCGGATGCAGTACCTCCGTGCGCACCCGGTTGCTCGTGGCCGTCGCCTGATCGCTGCCGAACGTGGCGGCGTGCAGCACCTCGGTCAGCGTCCGCGGCGCGCCCGCCGGGACGACTATCCGGAACCCGCGGGTGACCGACTGGTCGATGCCCAGCGTTCCGATGGTCCAACGGATGGCCTCGACCGTCGCGGGGTCCGCCGGCTCCGTCGTCTGCCATGTGCCTCCGACCCGGAAGTCGGCGACGTCGGAGACGCTCCCGGCCACGTACCGGGTGCCGGCGGGAACGGCGTCGGCGATCGACGCGTTGGTGGCGACCGCCGTCCCGGAGTTGGTCACCGTGACGGCGTACGCGATCTCCGAGCCCGGCGACACCTGGGTCACCGACAGGTTCTTGCCGATGGCGATGTCCGGCGCCGATCGGACCACCGTGGTCACCGGGTTGGAGGTGTCCGGGGGCGTCTCATCGGACACCACGTCCGCCCGGTTGGGGATCGTCGTCCCGTCCACGGTCGGGATGGGGATGTCGACGGCGAAGCCCATGACGACGGGCGGCCGGGGCGTCGCTGCCGGTGAGGTATCACGGGTCACGACGGTCCCGAACGACCAGCGGATCCGCGTCACCGCGGACAGGTCCACCGGGCACGGCCCGAACGTGAACCCGGGGGTTCCGGGATCGGTCGAGCACGTCACCGTCCCGCCGCCGTCGGCGATGGACGCGAGGGTCGTCCCGTCCGGGACCGAGTCCTCGACCACGGCATCGGTGGCGTTCGCGTCGCCGGTGTTCGCGAGGGTCAGCGTGTACGCGAGCCGGTGCGCCGATCGCGACAGGGTGACCGTCGTCTGGTCGACGTCCTTCCTCAGGGAGAGGACCGGAGCGCTGTGGACGTGATGGGTCACGGGAACCGTGCGGTCGAACGGATCGGGTCCGAACGACTCGGGCACCGGCGTCTGCTGCGACGCGATGCCGGCCAGGTTCTCGATGACCGTCCCGTCCGGCAGCGGCTGATCCACCCTCACCCGGAAGGTCTGGAACCCGCCCGTCCCGGCGGCGACCGTCGGGATCGTCCAGCGGACCGCCTGGACGCTGGCCGGATCGGCCGGCTCCGTCGCCTGGTAGACGCCTCCGACCCGGAAGCTGGCGACCGCCGTCGCATTGGCCGACGCGCTGCCGCCGACGTACGTCGTGTGGGCCGGTATCTCGTCCGTGAGGACCACCTGGGTGGCGTTCTCGTTGCCCGAGTTGGCGTAGTCGATGCGGTAGGTGATGTCCGACGCCGGGCTCACCTGCGATCCCGTAACCGGGGTCGAGGTCTTGAGCGTGGTGTCGCCCGGGCCGAACCAGTTCGGCGACGAGCCCACGACCAGGCTGCCCGGATCCTGGATCACGGTCCCGCTCGGGATCTCGTCACCGGTCAGGCGGGCCATGTTGGTGAGGACCGTGCCGTTCGCCAGTGGACTGGTGACGTCGACGGTGTACGTGATCCGGTAGCCGGAACCGGAGGCGATCGTTCCCAGATCGAACGTCACCGTCTGGCCGTTCTGCGACACGAGTCCCGGCGGGAGCGCGACGGCGGTGCACGACGGCCCGGGGGTGCAGCTCTGCAGCGCCACACTGGACGCGTTGAACGTGGTACCCGTCGGGAGGACGTCCGTCACCACAGCGTTGCGCAGCGGGACGGTGCCGGTGAAGTTCTGCGCGAGGATCTCGAACGGCACGTCCGTGTCGCCCGCTGAGACGGCGCTGTTGTCCGGGATCTTCGCGATGCCCGGCAGGGGCAGCACGACGTCGGCCTGTGCGGTGTCCGGACCGTCGTCATAGGGCCCGGTCAGGTTCCCGGTGTTGCCCATCCCGTCCTCGACGGTGGCCCGTGCGGTGTTCGTGTACGTCCGCGGGGCGGGATCGGCCAGGACGGCCGAGGTGGGACGGGCCTGGAACGTCACCGTCATGGTGCGTCCGGCCGGCAGCGCGTAGCCGGTCGTCCAGGTCAGATCCTGTCCGGACACGACCGGGGCGGTCGGGACCGCCGTCGCCGGGGTCGTGTTCACCGAGATCGCCGAGGATCCGGTCACGTACTCCCATCCCGCCGGGAGGGTGTCCCGGACGGTGACGTTGCGCGCGTCGGTGCTCGAGCTGTTCAGCACGGTGACCCGCCAGGCGAAGGGCTGCCCGACCTCGGCGGTTCCGCTCTCCGCCCCGGTGCCCGTGGTCTTGTCGACCGTCGCGTTCGGGAACAGCGCCGTCAGGGTGACGACATCGGATCCGCCGTCCGTGTAGGTCGGGTACGACCCTGCGGGCGCAGCGTCCCGGTCCGCCTGGGCGGCGCCGTAGTACGACGGGATGCTCGCCGTGTTGACCGCGGTCGAGGGGGTCGGGAGCTGTGACGAGTCCTGCCAGCGCGCCGTATAGGTGATCGTCACCGTCCCGTTGACGGGGATGCTGTCGATCCTCCACCGGAGATTCGGCGCGGCACCGTCGACCACGGTCACTCCGGGCGGCGTGGCGCCCATGGTGAAGTCGGTCAGCGTGGACGGCGTCACATCATCGACCTGTACGTCATACGCCGTCGAGGTCCCCGTGTTGCGCACGCTGATCGTGTACGTGAACGGCGTCGCGGTCACCTCGGTCGAACAGGCGTCGGTGTCACCGCCCGTGGGACCGGGGTCCGCCCCGTCGCAGCTCACGTGCTTGTTCATGACGATCCGCGGGCGCACCACCGTCACGGGGGCGTTGACCTGCGGGGTGGTGGTCGGACCGTCGGTGGTCGGGGGCGGAGGTGTCGCCGGCGGCGTGTCCGTGCCGCTGGAGGTCTGCCACTGGAGCTGGGCCGCGTTGGTCAGCGTGTCCCCGCCGTCGACGGGGGTACCGGCCGGCGGCGTGCCCGTCCCGGAGTAGGTCGTGTCGATGCGCGCGGTGTAGACCAGGCGCACGGTACGGGCGGCGGTCGACGCATCGACGTCGTTCAGCCACCAGCCGACGAGCACCGATCCGTCGGCCTGCGTCGACGCCGGGATGGTCACGATGGCGTTCAGCGGGTCGACCGGAGAACAGCCCGTCACACACGTCGCCGAGTCGTACGAGACCAGGCTCATGCCGTCCGGCAGCCGGTCCGTGACCACCGAGTCGTAGTGCCGGACCCCCGGCGGCACGACCACGTCGACGGTGTAGGTGACCGTCCCGCCCACGACCTGGGTGGTGCGGTCGGCCGCCTTCGCGATGGTCGACTCGGCCCAGGTGAGGGTGTGGGACGTGCTCGCGGTGACGGTCTCCTGATCGGGGTTGGTCCCCGGGTAGCTGTCACCACTGACCGCCACGTCGTTGGTGAGGTTCGTGTTGGCGGTCTCCGCCGTCGGCAGCTTGACCCGGTATCGAAGCGTGACCGACTGCCCGACCTCGATGACCGGGATGGTCCATTGGAGGGCGCGACGCGGTGTCACCGCCGTCTGCGTGGCGGGGTTGGCGCCGACCACGGTGGAGCAGGCGGCGGCGGCCACGCCGTTGGTGGGGTTGGGAGTGGTCGGGCACGGGACCAGGGCGCCGATCGTCGCCGGGACGACCGCGTTGGCGGCGTCGACGGGCACGGCGCCCGGCGGGAGCAGGTCTGTCACCAGGACGTCGTGCGCCCGTGAGCGCGTGCCGCCGGAGGTGTTGGTGACGACCAGGGCGTAGCTCACGAAGCCGTCCGGCGTCGGGCCGGCGGTTCCGAGGTCCGTGGACTTCGTCACCGTCAGGGCGGGTCGCAGCACCGGCGTCGAGATCAGGGAGGACTGCTGCGTCTGAGTCCCCAGCCCCGGGACCGTCCAGGTCATGTTGGCCCGGTTCGTCACGGTGCTGGGGGCCCCGGAGATGACCGTGGCGTCGAACGTCATGACGATCACCCGGCTCGCCCCGTCCGGGATGACATACGGGCTGGGGAGCGTGATCCGGAACGGGCTCGTGCTCACGGTCCAGCCGGCCGGCAGCGGACTGCCGTCGAGCGAGGTGGTGAGCGTGCCCGCCTCGAGCCGCTGCCCGGCACCGAGCACGTCATTGATCTGTGCGTCCGTGAGCGTGACGCCGTCCGGCAGCGTGACGGTCACCTTGTAGCTGATCCTCTCGCCCGGCACGGCCTGGGTCGCGGTGTTCCCCGTCTCCGTGAGCGAGGTACCCGTGCGCTCCTTGGCGACGGCGACGTCGCGGATGGTGATCGACGCCGTGTCGTCCGCGCGCCCGGTGATCCCGGTGGTGAGCCGATCGGTCCCGGTGACGGAGGTCGGCTGGGCCGGGTCGATGTTGTTCTGCGGGATGTACGTGTACTCGGTGCCGCGGTTCGTCGTTGCCTGGAACTGGCGGACACCGGCGGTGTTGGTGAGCACCTGCCGCGGCGCGAACGTGCCAGGCATCGTCACGGTGTACTGAAGGCTCACGGTGGCCGGCGACGCGATGCTGCCCGCCGGGATGGAGACGCCCTTCCAGACGATCCGGCCGTGGTCACCGACGTTGGAACAGGAGACCGTGGCCGGCGCGGGGGGAGCCGGAAGCGGCGTCACGTCGGCGCACATGATCCCGGGTGGGAGGTTGTCCCAGACCTCCGTCTGGTGCACGGCGATGCCGCCGGTGTTCGTCGGTCGGACCCGGTAGACGACCTGGTCGCCTCCCTGGGCGACGGTGCCCGGCGCGCCGTTGATCGACACCACGTCCTTGTCGAGGCTGATCTGCGGCGCCGTCTGGACGAAGTTCACCGCGTCACGGAGCGGGAACGTCGTCTCGTCCGTGTTCGCGTACCGCAGCTTCATCAGGTTCCCGGCGATCTGCCCCGGAACGACCTGAATGGGATCGGCGACGATCGCGGACACCTGGAACAGGAAGACCTGGCTGCCGTCCGGCACGCTCGCCGCACGCGTCCACCGGATCACGGGCTCGCTGACACTCCACGTCCAGCCCGGCGAGTTCCCCGTGAGGGGCGCGACGTTCTCCACCACGAGTCCCGACGGCAGGAAGTCCGTGATGCGGACGTCCGACGTGAACGCCTGCGCCGGGAAGTCGGCGCGCAGGCGGAAGCAGACGCGATCGCCGGGCTGGTAGGCACCGGTGGCGATGCCGTCGACGTACGTGGCCGTCGCGCAATCGAGCGTCGGGGACGCCTGGTTCGAGACCTTCTTGTCGATCGTCGGGGCGGCGACGATGACCTGCGCGGAGCTCTCGTCCACGACAGGGACCGTGACGCCCGGCGATCCCGTCGGCGTGCCCGTGGCGTCGCCGGTCAGCCGGACGGTGTTGTCCATCGCGTCACTCGAGAGCACCGGACGGTTCGTGTCGTTCGCGTACGACTGCTGGTAGTAGACCCGGACGCGTGCCGGGTAGGTCACGGTGAGCGTCCCGTTCCTCACCAGCGACGCCACGTTCCACCGGATCGTGAACGTGCCGTTGGCGTTCTCGGTCACCTGCGAGTACGCCAGGGTCGGTAGCTGCCCGGAGACGGGAGCGCACTCCGCGTTCGCGGCCGGCGGCGTCGTCTCGGGGTTCGTCGGGCCGAGGGGGCACATCCCGTTGGGCATGGTGTCCGTGATCACGAGGTTCGACGCGTCCTGGTACTCGGAGACGTCGACCGTGAAGGTGTACTTCACGATCTCGCCGTTCTGGACGATGCCGGGCGTCACCGACTTCCGCATGCGGACGTCCTCGGCGGTGCGCTCGAGCGTGGTGGTGTCGCTCGTCGGGGTCGTTCCCCCCGCGGTCGGATGGTAGATGCCCGATGCCGTCGCCGGACTGAGGATGGGCTGCTCGTCGACGGTGACCGGTCCGCTGTTGTTGTCCAGGTTGGCCGACTGGGGACCGTTCGTCGCGGGGGTCGCACCGGTCCAGTCCGTCGTGTTCTCGTGCAGTGGCACGCCGACGCGGTAGTTGATCGTGATCGCGCTGCCGGGCGCCATGGTGCCGAGCGCGGGGACCTGGGCGCTGGTCCATCGCAGATGTGTGTAGACCCCGGCGGGGAGCGGGCCGTCCGGCCCGTCGGGATCGATGTTCACGGTCTCCACGAGCCCGGGCATGGTGCAGCCGGTGATCGTGGGAACGGACGTGAGGCGCGGCGCACCGGGGTACTCGACGACGCCGGCAGTGGTGTTGTCGATCCCCCCGCAGCCGAGGAACTCGAGGTTGGCCGGCAGGTAGTCGTCGATGACGACCCCGGTCACCGGATTGACCGAGTTGGCCCGGACGGTCATGTTGACGGTCGTCGGATGCGCGTGGAGGCCGCGGAGGATCTCCCCCTCGGGTGACGGTTCGTCCTTCGTGATCGCGAGTGCCGTCACCGTCGTGCTGTCA
>CALMEC010000415.1 GCA_937862675.1 uncultured Actinomycetes bacterium | reverse complement strand
CGAAGAGCACGGCCCCGGGTGCGAAAGCGGTGACGGACGCGGCGGCGAACGCGGCGTTGCGGAACAGGCGCACGTTGATGAGGGGACGCTCACGGCGCAGCGCATAGACGACGTACAGCGCCGTGAGCGTGAGCCCGAGCACGATCGGGAGCCATGCGCGGAGCGTGGTGATGGATCCGGCGATCCCGGTCTCCGCCAGTCCGAACGTCAGGAGCGGCACGCCGATCGCCATGAGGACGAGTCCGACGAGGTCCAGTCGCCAGGTCTCACGTCCCCGGTCGTCGTGAAGCATCCGTACAGCCAGGACGGTGCCCGCGATCCCCACCGGGACGTTGATGAAGAAGATCCACTCCCAGTCGGCCTTCGTCACGAGCAGTCCGCCCAGCACCGGTCCGACGACCGGGGCGACCAGCATGGGGATGGCGACCATGCTCATCACGCGGCCCATCCGCCGCGGACCGGCGGTCTCGGCCAGCATCATCTGCCCCACGGGCATGAGGAGCCCGCCGCCGACGCCCTGCAGGACGCGGAACACGATCAGCGAGTCGAGGTTCCACGACAACCCGCACAGCGCGCTGGCGAGGGTGAACGTCACCAGCGAGAAGATGAAGACGCGCTTGGCGCCGAAACGGGTGGTGATCCAGCCGGACAGCGGGATGACGGCGGCCATCGCGAGCATGTAGCCGGTGACGATCCATTGGATCTGTGCGAAGTCCGTGTGGAGCGCGAGCGTCAGACGGTCCAGCGCGACGTTCACGATGGTCGTGTCCAGGATCGACATGAAGGCGCCGATCAGGACGACGACGCCGATCCGGATCACGTCCGGCCCGAGTTTCTCCGAAAGGGGGTCGGCGAGGTCGGTCGGGTCCGAAGTTCTGCTCACGCGGGCGACGGTAGCACCGATCGTCGCGCGCGCGACGTGGCCCGGCCCGGCCCGGCCGTCCACGATCTCGACGGCTCGTTCCGCGCCCCGTCCCGGCTTCACCATGCAGTCCCCGATGGGATTGTCCGGTCATGGGCGGAACGTCCCGGTGCCGTTCGCGCGGTCCGATAAACTGCGCCTCGCGACTGGCACACGCCTGTGGCATCCAGGTGATTCAGCCCAGGCGGATCTCCGCTCCCGAGGAGAGAGACGCATGCCAGTCCCCACCCAGCGGGTCGCTGAGGACATCGAGCCGCCCGCCCCCGACTTCCCGGTGCACGTGCGGGCCTATGCGGAACTTGCCCACATCGTCCGCGAGGAGGGCCTCCTCAAGCGGGCCGGGTGGTTCTACCTCCTGGTCGGGATCGGGCAGGTCGTCCTTCTCGCCGGCATCGTCGCCGGCTTCCTCATGCTGGGCGACAGCTGGTTCCAGCTCCTGATCGCGGGCGCGCTGGGGGTCTTCATGACCCAGGTGGCCCTCCTCGCACACGAGGCGGCCCATCGCCAGATCTTCGCCGGGAAGCGGGCGAACACCGTGCTCGCCCGGATCACCGGCAACGGGGTGGTGGGCATCAGCTACTCCTGGTGGAACAGCAAGCACACGCGCCACCACAGCAACCCCAACCAGGTCGGCCTAGACCCCGACATCTCGTCGAAGGTGGTCGCATTCGTCCCGGAGGACGCGGCGCGGTCACGTGGCCTCTTCCGGGTGATCATCCGCCACCAGGGCTGGTTGCTCCTTCCTCTCCTCACCCTGGAGGGCGTCAACCTGCATGCCCAGAGCGTGCGTCATGTGGCGTGGGGACGGGGCGTCGAGCGGAGATGGACGGAGATCGCCCTCCTCGTCGCGCGCTTCGCGCTGCTGCTCATCCCGGTCTTCGTCATGCTCCCGCTGGGGCTCGCATTCGCGTTCCTCGGTGTGCAGCTCGCGGTCTTCGGCGTCTACATGGGTGCCGTGTTCGCTCCCAACCACAAGGGGATGGTGGTGTTCGAGCGCGACTCCGCGATCGACTTCTTCTCCCGGCAGGTCCGCGGATCCCGGAACATCCGGGGCGGATGGTGGATGACGGGTCTGATGGGCGGACTCAACTACCAGATCGAGCACCATCTGTTCCCCGGGATGGCCCGGCCCAACCTGTCAAAGGTGCGGCCGCTCGTCATCGAGCACTGCCGCCGGTTCGACGTGCCGTACACGGAGGTCGGCCTGCTGCGGTCGTATGCGATCGTCGTCGCCTATCTCAACCGGGTCGGAATCTCGGCGCGCGATCCGTGGGAGTGCCCGCTGATGGTCGATCGATTCCGCGGCTGACCGGGCGGAGGCGGCCGGTCACGTGAGACGTTCGCCTTCACGCCGGGCACCCGTCAGGGCCAGACGTCGGAGTCCGGGTGGAGGTCGAGGGGACCGCCGTTGACGCACTCCGCCGTCCGGTAGTCGTCCGGCATGTCCGGGTAGACGACCTCCCAGTAGAACTCGGAGAGGCTCTGCGCCTGCATATCCGTTGCGCCGAGGGCCTTCGCGATCTCGGCGGAGCGCTGCATGCCGTAGCACTCGGTCACCGCCTCGTTCATCTCCCCGCTCAGGTGGACGGCCTCATGCGCGAGGACGTGGACGCCGAGGGCACTGGCCATCGTGATGCGCCGCCTGCCCGACGCATACGCCTTGGCCCAGTCGCATGCATCGCGTTTGATGTCGGTCTTGTTGGCCGGCTCGCCGTCCTCGTCGAACCACACGGTTCCGAGCTCCTGGCTCACGTCGACCATCTTCCCCAGCACACCCTGGCAGCGGACGGACACGTGCCGTCCGGCAACGATGGAGGCGGCCCGGCCCAATTTCGCCTCGCCGCTCTGTGCGTGATACTCGGCGATGCCGCCCGCGACCAGGAAGAAGGCGAGGACGGCCATCACGAACGGGTGCCGCTCGTCGCGTCGGATCTGCAGGACGAGCAGCCAGGAGAACGCCCCGGCGGCGAGGATCAGCAGAAGAAGGCGCAGCGACATGTGCATCGATCCACCATCGGCGCGCACGCCGGGCGTCTGAACCGCGGCCGATGGGCATCGCAACACAGCGTTAACGCATCATGACTTGACATGAGTACGCTCAAGGCAGACCATATCCACGGTTTGTGAAACGACTGTCACGTGTGGCCCACGGCCACGACCCAGGAGGCGCAGAGAGACAATGGGAAAGACCATCGGAATCGACCTCGGCACGACCAACTCGTGTGTCGCGGTATTGACGGGGGGCGAGCCCGAGGTGCTCCCCAATGCGGAGGGCGGTCGCACCACGCCATCGGTGGTCGCCTTCACCAAGTCGGGTGAACGGCTCGTCGGCGCCATCGCGAAGCGGCAGGCGGTGACGAACCCCGAGAACACCATCTTCAGCATCAAGCGGTTCATGGGCCGCAAGTACTCCGAGGTGGACGAGGAGATGACGATCGTTCCGTACGACGTCGTCCGCGGACCCAACGGTGACGTGCGCGTCAAGGTGGAGGACAAGGAGTACTCGCCGCCGGAGATCAGCGCGATGATCCTCCAGAAGCTCAAGGCCGACGCCGAGGCGTTCCTCGGTGAGCCGGTCACGGACGCCGTCATCACCATCCCGGCCTACTTCAACGACGCCCAGCGTCAGGCCACGCGCGACGCCGGCAAGATCGCCGGCCTCGACGTCAAGCGCATCATCCCCGAGCCCACGGCGGCGGCGCTCGCCTACGGCCTCGAGAAGGACGCGGATCAGACGATCCTCGTGTTCGACCTCGGTGGCGGTACGTTCGACGTGTCCGTGCTCGAGATCGCCGACGGCGTCTTCGAGGTGAAGGCCACCTCCGGTGACAACCACCTCGGTGGCGACAACTTCGACAAGTCCGTCGTCGACTGGATGGTCGCCGAGTTCAAGAAGGACAACGGCATCGACCTCTCGGCCGACAAGTCGGCGCTCCAGCGCCTCTACGAGGCGGCGGAGAAGGCGAAGATCGAGCTGTCCACCACGGCCACGGCGCAGATCAACCTGCCGTTCATCACGGCGGACGCCAGCGGCCCCAAGCACCTCGACATGACGCTCTCGCGTGCCAAGCTCGAGGAGCTCGTCGCCGACCTGCTCGACCGTCTGGACGGTCCGACAAAGGCCGCCATCGCGGACTCGGGCGCCCAGGGCTCCATCGACCACGTCGTCCTCGTCGGCGGTATGACCCGCATGC
>CALMEC010000414.1 GCA_937862675.1 uncultured Actinomycetes bacterium | reverse complement strand
TCGACGACAGCGACGTCAGATCCACGTGGTTCACGGTGTGGGAGCCCACCTCGATGCCGCCGGCCTCGATCTTCCGGAGCGCCTTGAACTTCATGAAGGCACGGTCCGGGCCGGTGACCCGGCTGGTGATGACGTACGCCGTGCCGACCATCTTCCGGGCCCGCAGGATGGGCAGGACCGTCTTCGAGATGTCGATGTATCCGTCGTCGAAGGTGAGGAGCACCGGCTTCGCGGGGAGCGCCGCACCGCCGGACAGCGCGGAGAACAACTGTGACTGGGTGACGGTCGTGAAGCCGTGCGAGCGCAGCCAGTCCATCTGCCGGGCGAAGTCCGCCGGCGGGACGTTGAGTGTCCGTTCGCCTTCGGTCCTCATCGGAGCCGGGTCCGCCACACGGTGGTACATGAGGATCGGCACACGGACCGTGCCCGTCGCGGAGGCGGGGATCGGCGTGAGCTCTGTCGTCTGATGGGTGACCTTCGGAGTCGCCGTGGTGGTCGTCGTCGACGAGGTCGTGTCCCCGTCCCCGCCGACGGTCGTCGCGGCAGTGGTACCGGCCGTCTCGTCCAGTACGGCAGTCCGTGTGGTGGCGCCGCCTCCCCCGCCGCATCCGGCGGCGAACAGGGTGAGCGCGCCGAGGACGGCGCATCCGAGAACGATGAGCGGGCGTCGTGACATCGCACGATCCTAGACGCGACCACGCCCGGTCGCCGTCGGGCCGTGTCATGTCCGGTGCCTGGCACCGGACATGACACCGATCAACGATCCCCCCGCTGAAATACAGCTGCTTGCAGGTATTTCGCGATTTCGACGTTCGGCGTGTCATGTCGGGTGCCTGGCACCGGACATGACACGGCCCAGATGCCGGCGCAGAATCACCCGCTCAGAGCGGGTTCACGCGATGTGGTCCCCACAAGCGGATCGATCCCCGGGTACCGCATCGCCCGGAGCCGGGAGGGTCGGCGCGGTGAGCGGCGAACTCGTCCCCCATGGACGACGCACTGCGCCTTCTCCTCGCGACCCTGTTCGCGTGGGCGGGCATCGCAAAGCTGGTCACCTTCACCCGGTTCCGGTTCACCCTCGGCCAGCACGGCGTGCCGCTGCGCCTGCGGGCACCCGTCGCCGGCGTCATCGCCGGTGCCGAGATCGCCACGGCCGTCTGGCTCGCCTCCGGCAGTGCCACGTCGGCCGCCGGCATCGCCGCGGCCGCGATCAGCGCCGTGTTCATGACCGCCATGGTGCGCGTGCGCATCCAGGGGCGGCGCAGCGCCAGCTGCGGCTGCTTCGGCGGGACCCGGTCGTCCGGGACCGTCCTCCTGGCCGTGCGTGCCGCGCTCATCGCCGCGCTCGGCGTCCTCGTCGCGACCGGGATCGGCGGGTCGGTGGACCCGCAGACCGGGACCATCCAGTCCGCCGTGCTCGCAGTGCTCGGCGTCCTCGTACTCGGGCTCAGCCTCGCCGTGGTCGCGCTCTACCGCCAGGTGGGCGTCCTCTCCATGCGGATCGCGCCGCAGACGGCGCTCGAGCTGATGGAGGAGGGGCCCGACGCCGGCGAGATCGCGCCGATGCTCGTGGACCTGACCCGGATGGGTCAGGAGATCGTGGCGTTCGTCTCCCTCAACTGCCGGGTCTGCATCAACGTGCTTCCCGGTCTCCGCGCCATCGACCGCGACGGCATCCCGGTCCACTGGATCCGCGAGGACTCCGAGCCGGAGGTCTTCGAGGAGTGGGGTGTGCCGGGAACCCCGTACGTCGTCTACCTGGTCGACGGCGTCGTCCGTTCCAAGGGACTCGTCAACACGCTGGAGCAGATCCAGTGGCTGATCGACGCCGGCGGGGAGCGTGAAGCGAACGCGGCCTGACCTCGCCGATCGCGCCGCAC
>CALMEC010000413.1 GCA_937862675.1 uncultured Actinomycetes bacterium | reverse complement strand
CCGGCGGGGGGGGGGGGGGGGGGGGGGGGGGGGGGGGGGGGGGCTCGGTCGAGCCGATCCCGATCGCCGACTCAGCCTCGGTGACCGTCGTGAACAGGCGGGGGCCGATCGGGCCGAGGTAGAAGTCATGGATCCGGAGGTTCGTGTCCCCCCCGTAGACACCCAACGTCCAGGTGAGAGGTCCGCCGTCACCGGGTCGGGTGTTCGCGCCGCGGAGGATCACATCCCGCCGCCACGCCGCCTCACCGTGGTACTTCCAGGCGAACCGGACGAAACAGTCGGAACCGGAACCGGACTTCTCGTGGTGGAGGAAGTCGATCACCCGCCCCTGGATGGCGGCCATATCCGCGTCGGTGAACAGGGTGAGGTCACCACCCGGGTCGCCATCTGAGGTGCGGACGCACACCATCATCGGCCCACGCCACCGGCCGGCCTCGGAATCGAGACTGCGAGTGGGGGTACGCGCCCGCACGTCGTCGTTCTCCGTCTTCATCTGCATGTGCACGAGCCACCGGTTCACGGATCGGCCGGTGATGCGGGACGACCACACCATCGCCCGCTCAACACCCTGCGTGTACCAGCGGGTCGCCCCAGCCACCTTCGTCCGTGACTCACACCGCGAACCGTAGGTGGAGAACCGGATGAACTCGCCGAACTCGTCGGACATCACCCGGGCGGTCGCGTTGTCCGACGTCTTCGACCAGTCGGCATCCGCCCACGAAGTCCACTGCTTCACCAAGGCCATACCTAACGGACCTCCGCGTTGATGTGGGCCGGCTGCCGCAACGCAGCCTTCAACAGTTCGATCTCCTCGACCGCCTCTCGCGCCTCATCGGGCGACAGGACGTCGAGGCTCGCGCGCAACGCGGCGATACGCCGCTCAATCTCATGGTTTGAGGTGAGTGATCTGTGCATGGGAATGGGAGCGGGGGGCCGAAAGGGGCCCCCCGCTGGTAGTTCCGTCCGAGCCTAGATCAGAAACTCGGAGTCGAGCATCCGGTCCCACGGATCGCGGAGATCGCCTTCGGGTACCGGTCGAACATGGTTGCCGAGTAGTTGAACAGCTGGATGCGGACCGTGAGGGTGTGCGCCAGCACCTCCTGCAGGACCCGCGTGCGGATGGGGGACTCCCAGAGGCGGAGGTCCGCCTTCCGCATGATCAGCACCACGTCGTTCGTGGTGCCTGACGCGTCGTTCGTCGGGATCGCCGCGGACGACACGAGGACCGGGAGGCCCTGCATCGACCCGACGTAGCCCTCGGACTGAACGCCGTCCTGGCCGGCCATCGAGTTCATTGGCCCGTAGGACGCGCTCGGCACGACGAGCGGGCGGCCGGTGGTGTCCGACGCCGCGAGCAGCGCCGCCCACCGGCGGGGGTGCATGACGATCAGGTCCGGTGGCAGGAACCGGTTGGTGTGGATCTGCTGGATGCCGTCCGCCACCTTCGAGTACAGGGACCCGGCGGTCGGCGACGCGGACGTGTAGGTGACCGTCTGCGTACCCGAGGTGCCGATGATCCCCTGCCACGCGCCGTTGGTGTTGTTCGCGTAGCCGATGGACTGCTCGAAGATGTTGGCATGGAGCGACGCGAGCTCCGGCAGGAAGAAGTCGTCCACCATGTTGATGGCCGACCAGTCCACCGACTGGAGGGACGTGTCGATCTGGCCGGCGATCGTCTTGGTGACCGCCTGGGCGGTGCCACCGGTCACCATGTCCTGCTCGGCGATCGCGGTGTTCTGCGACGTCTGGAAGTGGACGGAACCGCCAGTCGTGACCTTCGGGATGATGATCTGCTCGGTGCGGGGGAGGTCCCGGGGGCCGAGGGCGTTCGCGAGCGGACGCCCGGCGCGGGCGATGGCGGCGAACTCAGAGACGAGCCACATCGGGGGGACCATCTCGCCGAGCGAGGTGGTGTCCGTGGTCGTCGAGTCGCGGGTCTCGATCGCGACTTCCTTCGCGTGGCGGTACAGGTGCTCCGCCGCGGCCCGGTCGCCGTTCAGGTTCGCCGCGACCATGTCGCCGAGGAACGACCGGGACGCGCCGCCGCGCTCACGGCCGTACGTCATCGGCTCCTGGCCGACGCGGACGTTGCCCATGGTGGGCGTCCGCTCCGGCGCGGGCTCGGCGTCGGCGATCTGCGGCATCGCGGCGCGGGCCTTCTCGGCACGCTCCTTCGCCTCGATGTTCGCCTGGACGCGCTCCAGCTCGTCGTGCGCCTCGCTGGCGGCGTCCTCGAGGGCCTGCAGGTCGTCGGCCTCGATGTCGTCCGCCACCTCCGCGATGGCGTCCAGCGCCTCGCGGTACTTCTTCTGCAGACCGTCGAGGGTCTGCTTCTGCTCGGGGGTCATGCGTTTTCCTTGGGGAGCATGTGGAGCCTCGCGCGTGCCTTGGCGCGGGCGAGGGCAGCCTTGGTGGGCTGCTTGGACTCCGGGACGCCCCCCTCCGGGGCGACGTCCGTCACGCCCTCGCCATCCTGCGAGCGACGCTGGTGGCCCTCCCAATCCGGGGAGCGACCGATCGCAGCCGCGAGGCTGCGAAGACTGGAGACCGTCTGCTGGTATGCGCCGCGCGGGCATACGCAGACGTCGAACAGGTCGCCGACTTCGAGGATGCGGTAGTGGTCCTCCACCTTCCCGCCCTCAAGGTCACGCGTCTCGCTGTTCTCGTCCTTGATGGTGAAAGCGAAGGAAGCCTGCGACGCAACGCCGCGGCGCATCTTCGCCGCCATCCGCTGGACATCCGGGTCCTGCCGGTCCACCTTGGCCTTGAAAAACAGGCCGCGCTCGTCCTCGTCGAGGTGGAGCTTCCCGATGGGGCCGGGGGCATCCGTGGACGCCACCGCCGACTCCATGTTGTGAACCCAGTTCAGGTGGACGAGGGTGTCCGCCCGGCTGAGGACGTTGGCGAACGCCCCGGGTGCGATGTCCTCGGTCACCCGGACGAACTGGCCGTCGTACAGGGTCGTCCGCTCGTCGAAGACGGCGGCGTAACCCTCGATGAGGAAGGAGTCGTCGCCGGTCTCCTCCGCGTTGCGGAAGTTGACGTCGGTGATCGGTACGACGGCATAACGAAGTTCCCGCTCGGTGGCGGGCAGGTTGTCGGGCATCGGGTCCTCCTACTCGCCCTGAGGGGGTGTGGTCTCTGGGTCGGAGGAGGGGGGCGCGTCGTTCGGTGCGCCTCCGACAGGGGTCGCCAACAGTTCGTCGCCGCCTTCGATGGCGGGGTAGCCGAGCGGGATGCGAACTTCGTTCGCGGTGATCGCACCGACCTGGCGGAGCTGGTGGAACACCTGCGCCATCGTCGCCGCATCGCCACGCAGCAGTTCGGACACGTCGAAGTAGGGGCGGAACTTCGAGCCGGCGCCGAACAGGTCGGGATCATCCCCGAACGCCCCCTCCACCCGCTGGAGGCGCGGCACCTCATGGAGCCGCAACGCCCACCCCATCACCTCGACGAACGAGCGGTCCGTCGGGGCCCCAAGGAGGAAGTCCGGCCAGTCGAAGATGCGGGCGATGTCGCTGACCGCGAACTCCTCCGACTCGATGAACTGCAGGTCCTTCAACGTGATCGGGAAGTCCTTGATGTCCGCCCCCCCACCCAACACGGTGGGTTCACCGGGGTTGGCGGTGTGCGTCTCCTTGTAGACGTCCAGGAACTCGCGGGCCTGTTCGCGGTTGACGGTGCCGGGGAACACGAACACCATCCCGGGGCTCGCGTCGTTCGCGAGGTACCGCTCCACATAGTTCTGCCGCCCCGCCGTCTTCGCCAACGCATCCTTGTGGCGGTCGATGGGGGACCGCGCCCACGGGCGGCCCGCGTCATCCCACCCCCGCACATGGATGACCTCGGAACCGGGGATCTCCACCTTCCCACCGTCGTTGCGGTGGAAGCAGTACGTCCGCTCCCTGGTCTTCGGGTCCACCTCAACGGTGATCCGCTCCGGGTCGAGGAGGATCAACTCCACCACCCGGCCACGTTCCTTCGCCTTCACGGCGACGGCGTTGCCGTACCCATCGACGTGACTGAACAGGTCCGACCAGAAGTCGAACCCGGACCGTGTCAGGTCCGGCTGGTCGAGGAGGCGGTTCTGCCACTTCCCGCGGCTGAGGGTGCGGGTTTTGCGGTCCTGGCTGACGTCGTAGACGTCGAGGGGCAACCCGGCGGCGAGGACGGCGGGCTGGCGGATCGCCTGCGCCACCGCCGACAACGCCAACGCCTTCTCCCGGGTGACGAGGACGCCACCGCTCGAGAGGCTGCCGGATGACCGGGACCATGAGGGGATGCTGCTGTCGCCCCAATCGCCGGCGACACGCTGCTGCTGGACGGGACCCCTGAAATACGTTCTCCAGAAGTCCTTGACGCTCACGCGGGCGCCCCCTCCATGATCGCTTTGAGGTCAGCTTCGACGTGGAAGCGTTGGTCGTTGAACCCGTCCCACGCTCCGGGGACGGTGCGGGTGCTGACGCCGCCGATGTGGCGGATCGGCCATGGGGCGCGGCGGAGTTCGATGCCGCGCCGGATGGCGCGGAGGCTGAGTTCGACGTCCTCCCAATACGGCTTCGGGAAGCGTTCTTGGTCCCACGGACCCAGGAACCCGCCATCCGCGACCGTCAGCGACTCCCACGTCGCCCGGGTGGCGGCGATGCACCAACCCTCAACGTAAGGGATAGGCACACCGTTCAGGGTTTGGGTGCCGATCGACGGTCCGTAGAGGGCGCCGTTCTGGACGTCGGCACGGACCGCGTCGAGCCACGCCGGGTCAGCCTGAACGTCGTTGTTGAGGAACACGACGATGTCCGGGGCGGCGGCCGAACCGTCGAGGAACTGGATCAGCCAAGCGCCCCAGTTGTTCGAGGCAGCGAACCCCTTTTCACCTTCGTTCTCGGCGACCATCCAGCGCGCTGGGCACTTTGAGAAGAAGTCGTCGTCGTTGCCGCCGTTGTCCACGACGACCACCTGGTCCGCTCTCTCGACGGCCGCCGCGTACGCCGGGAGGAGTTCCGGGTGGCCGATCCAGGGGGTGATGACGCCGACCGTCCGGCGTCGTGCGCGGCGGCGGATCCGCTCAGCCGCATCCCGCTGGCGGGCGGCCTGGACGTTCGTGTCCGTCCCCGGATGGTCGTTGTACAGGTACAGCACCTCCGGGATGAACACGGGGGTATGCGCCTCGCCGAACCTGAGGTACAGGTCGTAGTCGGCGGCCCCGTCGAACGCGGTGTCGAACCCACCCAGCCGGTCGGTGAGGCTTCGCCGCCAGAACACGGCGCCACCCAGGTAGTAGTCCTCGCGCATCCGCTCGAGCGACCATTCGGCGCCGAGGAGGAACAGGGTGGTGCCGTCCCGCTGGAACGCGGTCTGGGCGTACCCCCACTCCGCATCCCCGATGCCGTCGAGGACGGTGGAGACCGTGTGGGGGGCGATGGTGTCGTCATCCCCCATCGGCATCACCACATCCCCGGTGGCGAGCTCCAACGCCTGCTGGAACGCATCCGCCGGCCCCGTCGCGCTCGCCCAGTGGTAGACGATGCGGGGGTCATCCGGGATGAGGGTGCGGACGGTGAAGCCGTTGTCGAGGATGCAGAGTTCCCACCGGTCGTCGTCCTGCGCCAGGACGCTCTCGATGGCACGCGGCAACAGGTCCGGCCTGTTCCGCGTCGCCATGAAGATGGAGAGCTTCACGCGGCGGCCGGCTCCCGGTTGGTCGCCTCCAGCATCTCGTACCACCACTTGCGGTCCCACGGCTTCTCCGCGTCCGGCAGGAAGCCGATGCGGTCGTGGATGAACGTCGCGACGTCACCGTTGGACTCCGCCCACTTCGCGAGCGGCACGGGGAAGCCCATCTTGTCGGTCCGGTCGATGATCGCGTCCGGCACCAACCCCCGCACCGTCTGACGCAGGAACGTCTTGCCGATGCGGTCCTGGTAGCCGAGGCCGTGGGCGAACGCGACGACCCGCTCATCCGTGAACGGCGCCAGGGCCTCCAGACCGTGGGCAGCCATGCACTGGTCATCGACGGCGAGGAGGTCGGGCAGGCGGTCGTAGTCGTACTGAATCGCCTCCGGAACCGTCCGCGGATAGTCGGCGGGGACGACGTAGTTCTCATACCCGTCGGGGAGGGGGTGGCCGGCGACCGCCATGAGGCGGGCGTACCCACCGAACAGCTCATCGCTGCCCTCACCCGAGAGGACGCGCTTCACGGGGGTGTTCTGGGCGATGTACCGGCCGACCATGTACTGGCCGAACGCACCCATCCCCTGATACGGGGGACGCAACGCAGCCGCCATCGCGTCGAAGTGCTCGACGAAGTCCTCCGGCCGGATCTCGATGAGGTGGTGGAAGCCACCGGGGACCATCTCGGCGTAGGGGACTTCGCTGAAACCGGGCTCCGCGTAGAAGCCGGTGAACAGGGGGAGGTCCCAGCCGAGGCGGTGGGCCACGCACGCGACCGTGGAGGAGTCCAAACCGCCGGACACGACGATGCCGGAAACCTCAGCGTGGCCCTCGATGGTCTCCTCGACGGCGTCAATGATCAGCTTGAGGAGGTAATTGTGGTCACTCATGAGCGGACGGGCTCCTTCAAGTGTGTGAACGTGTCGGACACGCCGTTCTGCTGGTACCAGGCGACGGCGGCGCTGATCCCTGACTCGAGGTCGGAATCCGCCCACCACCTGAACGCATCGTTCGTGGCGGTGGGATCGACGAGGATCGTCTCCGCGTCGTCCTCACCACGCGGCTGGACTGTGAACGGCTCATCGGGGATGCCGAGGGAACCCCGCACCTCGCGGTAGATCTCAGCGATGGAGATGTCGTAGCCGGACCCGACGTGCCACACGCCCCCCGGGGTGCCTTCCTCAGCGAACCGGGTGGCGATGGCGACGAGGTCGGCGATGAACACGAAGTCGCGGCGGGGGGCCCCCCCCCCCCCCCCCCCCCCCCGCGTCG
>CALMEC010000412.1 GCA_937862675.1 uncultured Actinomycetes bacterium | reverse complement strand
ATGCGCGTCACCGCGTTCGCCGTGCGCGACCTCGACGGAAACCGGTCTGACCGACGGGATCGAGGACGAGGAGGACGACGGCAGGCGATATGCCAGGATCGCGGAGATCCCGGTGATGACGACGATCAGCCAGAAGACCCGGATCCAGCGGATACGGGCGCGATGGATTCTCCGATGTGCAGGTCCGCGGTGGTTCACGCATCCCAGTCAAGACGGCACGACGTTGCCGGCGCGTCGGCGATTCCCGATACGCCGACGATATGCGCCGACTCGTAGCATGTGGCGATGCGGGTGCTGATCGTCGAGGACGAGCCCTACATGGCCGAGGCCATCCGCGATGGGCTCCGGCTGGAGGCCATCGCAGCCGACATCGCCGGGGACGGCGACACCGCCCTGGCCATGCTGGGCACGAACGCCTACGACATCGCCGTCCTCGACCGCGACATCCCCGGTCCGTCCGGCGACGAGATCGCCCGGCGCATCGTCGCCTCCGGGAGCGGCATGCCGATCCTCATGCTCACCGCCGCCGACCGCCTCGACGACAAGGCCACCGGCTTCGAGCTCGGCGCCGACGACTACCTGACCAAGCCCTTCGAGCTGCGCGAACTCGTCCTTCGCCTCCGCGCGCTCGACCGTCGCCGCGCCCACAGCCGGCCGCCGGTGCACGAGATCGCGGGCCTGCGCCTGGACCCGTTCCGCCGTGAGGTCTACCGTGACGGGCGATATGTCGCGCTCACCCGCAAGCAGTTCGCGGTGCTGGAGGTCCTGGTCGCCGCCGAGGGAGGGGTCATCAGCGCCGAGGAGCTCCTCGAGCGGGCCTGGGACGCGAACGCCGACCCGTTCACCAACGCCGTGCGCATAACGGTCTCGGCACTGCGCAAGCGACTCGGCGACCCCTGGCTGATCGACACCGTGCCGGGCGTCGGATATCGCATCGACACGGGAGCAGCGGATGGCAGCAGAGACGGCGACGGCGGATAGGCCCCCCGGCCTGAGCGTCCGCCTGAAGCTCACGTTCAGCTACGCGGGCTTCCTCATGCTCGCCGGCGGTCTGCTGCTCGCCACCGTCTGGGTCTTCCTCCTCAGGTACGTGCCCGACCATCCGATGGTGACATACGGTCGATTCGTCCCGAACCGCTCGGACCTGCAACGTGCCTTCGTACCACGGGCGATCCAGGCGATGGTGTTCCTGCTGGTCTTCGGCCTGGCCGGAGGCTGGTTCCTCGCCGGGCGCATGCTCTCCCCGCTGACCCGCATCACGACCGCCACGAGGAAGGCCGCGGCCGGATCGCTGTCCCACCGGATCGAGCTGGAAGGCCGTCGCGACGAGTTCCGTGAGCTCGCCGACAGCTTCGACGCCATGCTCGCGCGGATCGAGGCCCAGGTCGCCGAACAGCAGCGCTTCGCGGCCAACGCGTCGCACGAGCTGCGAACCCCTCTTGCCGTCACACAGACGCTTATCGACGTCGCCCGCAGGGATCCCGACCACGACCGCGGGGAGCTGCTCGAACGCCTCCACGTCGTGAACGCCCGGGCGATCGACCTCACCGAGGCCCTGCTGCTTCTCAGCCGTGCCGATCAGCGGTCCTTCGCCCGCGAACCCGTCGACCTGTCGCTCATCGCGGAGGAGGCAGCGGAGACCCTTCTCCCCCTGGCCGAGAAGCACGACGTCTCGGTCGAGACCTCCGGTGAGATCGGCATGACCGCCGGCTCACACACCCTGCTCCTGCAGATGATCACGAACCTTCTGCACAACGCCATCGTCCACAACCTTCCCGGCCACGGCACCGTGCAGATCACGACCACCGTCGATCCCGGGTCCGTCGTGCTCACCGTCGAGAGCACCGGCGAGGCCCTCAGCCCGCATCTGGTGGCGACGTTCACCGAGCCCTTCCAGCGCGGCACCGCGCGCATCCACCGCGACCACGCGGGGGTCGGTCTCGGCCTCGCCATCGTGAGGAGCATCGTCCGGGCCCACGACGGCACGCTCTCGCTCACCCCCCGCGCCGGCGGCGGCCTCTGCGCAACGGTCCGGCTTCCCGCCACCGCCCGTGACCCGGAGAGCCGGGACCAGACGGCCGGGATGAGTGACTAGCGGCGGCGGAAACCGCGGTCCGGAGCGGGGTCGAGCGGGCTCGGCGGCAGACCCGTCGGCGGATCGTCAAGGTTGTAGTCGGACGGCGCGATGTCGTTGGGCGCATCCGGGTGGAAGAGGCCGGCCAGGAGCTGCGCCTGACCACGGCCGACCCCGAGTTCACCCATGCCGCCGTTGTACATCCGGATCCCGGCGGACGCGCAGTGTTCGTACAGGCGGCTCAGCTCATCAAGCCGGCCCACCCGGCACGGCTTGATGTTGACGATCCGCGCCCGGATGTCCGTCGCGGCGATCGACTCCACGGTCGTGATCGGAGCGTCGTAGGAGACGCGATCGGCGAAGGGCGCCATCAGCTCACGGACCGCGGGCAGGTCGTGCGGATCCTCGAACATGACGTCGGGGAACGTGGCCACCGTGCGTCGGTACATGGCGATGAGCGCCGCCTCGTCCGCGACCTCGAGGCCGTACCGCCCCTTGAAGTCGATCGTCGCGACACCGTCGACCGCTGCGACCGCATCCATGATCTCCTGCGTCCACGACGGTGCGACATCCAGCTTGAAGCCGACGGTCGGATGCATCGCCCGCCGTGCGGCGACCTTGCCGATGTCGGGCGGATCGCCGAGCCCGAACGAGTTGACGAAGGTCACGGGCCGGGGGACGCGTCCCAGGACATCCGGCAGACTCGTGCCGGCCTGCCGGAGCGCCAGATCGAGGGCAGCGGACTCGAACGTCCAGCGCCGCCAGTTGCGCATCAGCTCGTACTCGGGGGGCTCCGGCCACATGTCGATCGTGTCGAGGTGGGCCACGAAGTCGGCGAGCGTCGCCCACTCGCCCACGAGGGGGTACCGGCTCTCGCGAAGCTCCTTCTGGGCGCCGACCATGCCGACCTGTTCCCCGGCACCCTCCTCCCCGCGGCCGCGAAGCCGCAACTCGGTCGTCGAGTAGTCCTCCAGATCGACCGGACCGTTCGGCACGAGCGCCTCGAACGAGTACGACTCGATCACGATCGGCAGGTCCTTGACGGCTGTCCACAGTCCGGTCATGGCGCGTGCGACGCTACCAGGCGATGCGCACGCAACCGGCGCGGCCGGCACCACGCATCAGTCGGAGCCGCGATGCAGGTGGGCACGGTGGCCGTCGCGATCGAAGATCATGATGAGCTCGGCCGGACCGTCCTGCGCGACCATGGCGTGCGGTGTCATGGTCGCGAACTCGGCGGCCTCGCCCGCCTCGACGACGACACGACGGTCCCCGAGGAGCAGGCAGATGCGCCCCTCGAGCACGAAGAACCAGTCGTGTCCCGGATGGACCTTCTGCTCGGGCGTCTCATCGACGACGTCGATCCTCACCTTGAGGGCCACCCTGCTGCCCTCGGTCCGGCTGAGCATCCACGTCGTGTGGCCACGGGCCTCGTGGGCCACCGGGCGGATGACCACGTCGCCGTCGTCGTCACCCAGATCGAGGAGCATGTCCAGGTCGACGCCCAGTGCCCGCGCCAGCGGGAGGAGCACGTCGAGGCCGATGGAACGTTTGCCGGTCTCGATCCTGCTGATGGTCGACGCGCTCAGATGCGCACGTGCGGCGACATCGTCCAGCGAGAGCCCGAGGCCGGTGCGGAGACTCCGAAGCCGTGCCCGGACGACCTGCTCGATCCGCTGCGGATCCGTTGTCGCGTCTCCTTCGCCGTCGCGTCCCATCGCCTCCCCGGTCTTGCGTATTCCGCAAGTCGCCTTGCGCAAAGAGAGAATACTCCTATCGTGGAGACATGAGCGAACACACCCATCCCACGGTCCGGCGCCACTGCGACGTGGCCGTCGTCGGAGGTTCGGCCGCCGGACTCGCCGCAGCGTTGCAGCTGGTCCGTCAGCGCCGTTCCGTGATCGTCGTCGACGCCGGGGATCCGCGCAATGCCCCCGCCGCGCACATGCACGGCTACCTCGGGTTCGACGGTCAGGCGCCGGCGGCACTCGTCGCCGCAGGTCGCGCCGATGTCCGTCGCTACGGCGGAGAGGTCATTCCGGGGCGCGTCGTCGATGTGACGCGATCCGACGCCGCCTTCCAGCTGGAGCTGGCCGGCGGTCACACGATCGTCGCCCTCCGTGTGCTGGCCGCCACCGGGCTCACCGATGAGCTCCCTGACATCCCCGGCCTGGCCGAGCACTGGGGTCGCGACGTCATCCACTGCCCGTTCTGCCACGGGTTCGAGTTCCGGGACCGGCGTCTCGTCCAGATCGTCACCGACCCGATGGGCCTGCATCCGGCACCGCTGTTCCGCCGGCTGACCGACCGGCACACAGTGGTCCTCCATGGCGACGTGGATGTCGACGACGCGCGGATCGAGGCCCTGACGAACGCCGGGGTGCACATGGTGAGGGGTTCCGTCACACGCCTCGTCGAGGATGCGGCGGGCGACATCAGCGGTGTCGCTCTCGCCAACCGCACCATCGACGCCGACGTCGTGGCCGTCGGGCCCGGGTTCGCTGCGAGAGTCGGCCCGTTCGCGTCGCTGGGTCTCGTACCGTCGCCGCATCCGTCCGGGCTCGGCACCGTGCTCGTGACCGACGAGCGTGGATCCACGTCGGTGGCGGGGGTCTACGCGGCCGGGAACGTGACCGATCCGAGTCACAACGTGCCGATGGCGGCTGCCCACGGCAGCTGGACCGGAGCGATGATCGCGTTCGATCTCGCCGAGCAGGACATGACCGCCGGAGCCTTCGCATCGGGCAACGCGGCCGACTGGGACCACCGGTACAGCGGTGAGCGGATGTGGAGCGGACGCCCCAACGGTGCCCTGGTGCGCGAGGTGGACGGGCTGGCACCCGGACGCGCACTCGACATCGGCGCCGGTGAGGGCGGCGACGCGATCTGGCTGGCCGAACGGGGCTGGCGGGTGACGGCGAGCGACATCTCCCGCCGCGCGCTCGAGCGCATCGCCTCGGAGTCGGACTCCCGCTCGCTCGACGTGGAGTGCCTTGACGCCGATGCCAACGCCCCCGCCCCCTTCCCCGCCCAGGCGTTCGATCTCGTCACCGCCCACTACGCCTCGATCCCCCGCACGCCCGACGACCGCGCGGTCGAGAACATCCTGGGCGCGGTCGCACCCGGCGGCACGCTCCTCGTCGTCACCCACGACCCGGAGCCGATGCGCACCCCGGTGGACACCGCCGAGCACAGCCGCCCCTTCGACCCCGAGGCATATGTCGCGATCGACGACGTCGTTACGGCGATCACGCGTCTGCCGGACTGGCACATCGAGGTGCACGCGACCGTGCCGCGTCCCTCCGGAGCGGCGTCGTCGCACCACGTGGACGACGTGGTGCTCCGCGCCCGGCGCACAGGGCGATGACGCGGTCCGCAGACCGGCGACGACGGATCACCTCGCATCGAGCGGCCTCTGTGTACGGGAGACGACCAAAGCCCGCACCGTCGACGTGACCCCCACAGCG
>CALMEC010000411.1 GCA_937862675.1 uncultured Actinomycetes bacterium | reverse complement strand
CATGACCTGGCCGTGGTACTGGCGGCAGAACTCGACCGCCGCCTGGCCCAGCCTGGTCAGCGCGCCGTTCTCGTACAGCGCCTCGCCCTCGTCGCGCGACACGCGGTCCGATTCGACGTCCAGGTAGACCGCCTTGCGCTCGGCATCCTCGGTGTCGCCGGTGATGAAGACGATGTTAATCGGGATCCTGTCCATTCAAGTTCGGCGGCGCCGATTCCGATATCCCTGGTGGATGCCAGGAGGGCATCCGGGTTCACACGAATCGGCGGAGATGCCGAGGATGGGATGGGGATCACCCGATGAGGAGCTACACCACCAAGCGCATTGAATTGCCCGGCGGACGCTTCGTCGAGGTCGTCGTTTTCGACGAAGCGGCGGCACCGATGGAGACGCACGGCTCGGCTCTCGCCGAGGGTGGCGCGATTGGCGGCGCCACGTCGACTCCGGCGGTCACTCCCGACCAGCCCGGGCTCCATGTCTGCCCCGAATGCCAGGGCGAACTCGTCTACCCCGTCTCGTGGGAGGAGCGGCGTGGGGGCAGTGGCTCCTGGGAGATCACCCTCCGCTGCCCGGACTGCGAGCACTGGCGCACGGACGAGTACAGCGGTGAGATCGTCGACCGGTTCGACGACGCGCTGAACGACGGCACCGAGCAGCTCCTGTCCGACCTGCGTGCTTTCGGCCGCGCGAACATGGAGGAGGACGTGGAACGCCTCGTCCGCGCCATCGCACAGGACCAGATCCTGCCGATGGACTTCTAGACCCAGACGTCGAGGTCGTCCGGCGGGCTGCGCGCCCGCCGCCGATTCCGGGCCGTGGAACGCCGGTGTCCGACACCGACGTTCCACGGCCCGATCTCGTTGGCTCGATGTGCCTCTCCGCCCTTCTGCGGATCGGGTGGTCTCCGGTGCGACATCGTGTCTGACACCGGGTGTCTGACCGGGCGTCCCTGAGGGTGCGGATGGGCGGGATGGACGAGGGCCGGCCGGTGTCGTCCGCGCACGGGGAAGGCGCCTCTGCCCTCTTCTCCGCTCTCGGTGAGGGCGGCTGCGGCGAGAGCCGCCCGATGGGCCCGCCACCGCCGTCCCGCCTCGCTACGCTGTGCCGATGCCTGACTACTCGGTGACGCAGACACGCGACCGGCTCGGTCGCGACGACGTGGTGGTGGTCGACGTGCGCGAGGCGCACGAGGTGGCGGCCGCCCACGTGCCCGGGATGGTCCACATCCCGATGAGCGAGATCCAGGGCCGGCTCGACGAGATCCCCACCGGGGTCGAGGTCATCCTGTTCTGCCGCAGCGGCAACCGCTCCGGGCAGGTCGCCGACTACATGACGGGCATCGGCGACTGGGGCGAGGTCATCAACTGCGCCGGTGGCATCCTCGCCTGGCACGCCGAGGGGCTCCCCTACGAGGGCGACACCCCGACCTGACGACCGCCGCGTGCCACGGGGCCGTGCTCCGCGCTGCGGTCACGGCGACGGAGCGCGATTCCGGCGCCCCGGGGCGAAAGCCCGGACGGCCCGGTCAGGCCGCCACGGCCGGTGCCGGGAACCGCTTCACCACGCGGTAGGCCGTGTCCCGCTGGACGGGACGGCGACCGGTCTCCTGGATGAGCTCCACCATGCGTTCCGTGTCGACGCGGAACGCCGTCCCGGCGGAGCGGACCACGTTCTCCTCGATCATGATCGAGCCCATGTCGTCGCAGCCGACCTCGAGCGCCCGGATCCCGACTGCGAGTCCCTGCGTGACCCATGACGACTGGAAGTGGTCGAAGTTGTCCAGGTAGAGGCGGCTGACGGCCAGCATGAGGAGGTAGTCGTTGTGGTCGGTGGGCACGTGGTCGAAACCGCGTGCGCTGCCGCCACCCGACTGATAGCTCCAGCAGACGAACGCGCGGAAGCCGGGGGCCTCGTCCTGCAGCTCGCGCAGGCGGCGGAGGTGCTCGACGCGGTCCTCCCATGTGTCGACCGTGCCGTACATCATGGTGGCGCTGGTGGACATGCCCTTCAGGTGAGCGGCGCGCATCACCGAGAGCCACTCGTCCGACGTCGTCTTGCGCGGGGCGATGACCTGACGGACGCGGTCCACCAGGATCTCGGCGCCTCCACCGGGGATCGAGTCCAGGCCCGCCGTGCGAAGACGGTCGATGGTCTCGTCCAGCTCCAGCTTGGAGTACTTCGCGATGTGGAGGACCTCCGACGGCGACAGCGCATGGAGGTGAACCGGATAGCGCTCCTTGATCGAGGTGAAGAGGTCCTCGTACCACTCGATCCGCAGATTGGGGTGATGCCCGCCCTGCAGGAGCAGGGCGGTGCCGCCGAGGGCGAGCGTCTCCTCGATCTTCCGGAAGATCACGTGCTTCGGCAGGACGTACGCCTGGTCGTTGCGCGGATGACGATAGAACGCGCAGAAGTCGCAGTCCGTGATGCACACGTTGGTGTAGTTGACGTTGCGGTCGATGATGAACGTGACCTCGTCCGCCGGCGTGCGCCGTTCACGTGCCCGCTTCGCCGCCGCGCCCACCGTGGCGATGTCGCGCGACGCGATGAGCGCCAGCGCGTCGTCCTCGGAGAGCCGTAGTCCCCGGTCCGCCCGGTCGATGATCTCGTGGATTGCCGTGTCAGCTGCGGTCGTCGCCATGGGCATCCCAGTCTAGTGGCCCCGAGCCGGAAGTCACCCGCCGTTCGGCGAGTGACCACCGGGACGAGGAGAGGAGGTACGTGCGGATCAGGCCGCCAGGCCGGGCACGGCGCCCAGTTCGCTCGCCGAGTGCGCCATCTCCAGATACCGGGTGAGGCCCGCACGCTCCTGCGGACCGAACCCGTAGGACAGGCGCCGGAAGTACCGGCGGATGAACGACGCCGGGAAGTCGAAGCGCTCCGCGGCGGCGCGCACCGCGGACTCGGGGGCGGCGGCGTGCGCCTGCGGGGCGGTGCGGATGACGCGGCTCACCGCCTCGATCGCGGCGGGATGGCTCTGGAGTGCCTCGCGCCGCACGGCCCACACGGCGAACACCATCGGCAGCCCGGTCCGCGCCCGCCACTGCTCGCCGAGATCCGTCGAATAGGGGGCGAAGGGGGTGCGGAGCGAGTGCAGGGCCTCGTCCGCGATGAGGAGCACGCCGTCCACGGAGGCGAGCGCGGCGGCGGGGTCTCCCTCGAGAGGGACGAATGTCACGTCCGGACCGACCAGGATCCGCAGGAGGGCGACCGATGTGGCGCTGTGCGGCGTGACCGCGACGGTGCGGAGGGCGTCGAACGGCACGCGGGAGAAGACCTGTATCGAATCCACGGTACCGGCGGCCGACACCGATCCGATGGGGAGGAGGACCAGCCGGTCGGCGTGCCGTGCGTACGCGATGCTCGACATGGCGGACACGTCCAGGCGATCCTCCAGGACGGCCCGGTTGAGCGTCGTCGGGAGGCCGTCGGTGAAGGTGACGCCGGGAAGGTCCTCGCGCTCCAGCTGGTGGTACACGGGGTACATGTTGAGGGCGACGATGCGGCCGACCCGGAGGGGCGTGGTGGAGGAGCCGCTCACGAGTACCGGTCCACCACCCCGTCGGCGATGGTGCTGAGCGCGGCGACGGCCACGCCCTGGAGGCCCTCCAGCGCCTCCCGGGCCGAGCGCACGAAGCTGAGCGCACGCTCACGGGCCTCGGCCATCGCCGGGGTTCCGGCGACCGACCGGCAGAGGGCGTCGACGTCCTCGCCGTGGGGGACGCCGGCCACCCGGGCCGCGAGCGACGGGTCGTCGCGCATCGCATAGATGACGGGGAGGGTCACCGTCCCGTCGCGGAGATCCGTGCCGCGCCGCTTTCCGGTGGCCTCCGGATCGCCGGTCAGGTCCAGGATGTCGTCGAAGATCTGGAAGGCCATCCCGACGTGCTCACCGAACGCGCCCACCCGGTCGACGGTGATCGGGTCGCCGCCCCCGACACGGGCGCCGAGCCGGCAGGCCACGGCGAACAGGGACGCGGTCTTGCACCGGCAGCGCGCCAGGTAGGCGTCCTCGGTGAGGTGGATGTCGAACGCGGCCTGCTGCTGCAGGAGCTCTCCCTGTGACAGTGCGAGGGCGGCCTCCGCCAGTTCCCGGACGGCCTCGGGATCGCCCGTCTCGGTGAGCTCCGCGAATGCGCGGGCGAACAGGAAGTCACCGACCTGGGCGGCGACGGCCGGTCCCTGGGCGTCGGCGATCGTGGGGCGGCCCCGGCGGAGGGAGGCGCCGTCGATGATGTCGTCGTGGACCAGCGTCGCCATGTGAACGAGTTCGACGGCGGAGGCGGCCGACACGAGCGCGTCGCGCCGGGCGGCGGGATCCGGCGCCGCACAGAAGACGAGGAGCGGGCGCAGGCGCTTGCCCCCGGCGGCCAGGGTGTCGGCGGCGGGCGTCGAGAGGCAGACGGCGTGTCCCGCGACCACCTCGCTCAGACGGCGTTCGCAGTCGTCCAGCAGGCGGCGGAACGGTCGGATGAGGCGCATGACGCGTGGCGGGGCCGTGGCTACGACGTCACCCGCCCGAGGCCGGGGGCGGCTGTCCGGATCATCGTCATGCACCGCTCCCGGAGGCGGCCTCGCCCCACCGGGAGACCATGTCCGTCTCGACGCCGAGCTGGTCGAGCGTGCGGCCGACCACGAAGTCGACGAGGTCGTCGACGCTGGTGGGCAGCGTGTAGAAACCCGGCGACGCGGGCATCACGACGGCGCCCGCGCGGGTGACGGCCAGCATGTTGGTGAGGTGGACGACCGAGAGGGGCATCTCGCGCGCCACCAGGACGAGGCGCCGCCGCTCCTTCAGGGCCACGTCGGCCGCACGGTGGACGAGGTTGCGTCCCGTGCCGGACGCGATCGTCGCCAATGTGGACATCGAGCACGGTGCGATCACGACGCCGTCGACGCGGGCCGAGCCCGACGCGTAGCGGCTCGTCAGGTCGCGCTGGTCGATCACCTCGACGCGTCCGGGATCGCGTGCGAACCGTTCCGTGAACTCGGCCAGCGTGGCCTCTGCGGTCCCGGTGGGCCGGGGACCGTGCCCGAGGATCTCGTGGCCGATCACCTGCGCCGCCGCGTCGCTCGCGCACAGGCCCACCTCACAGCCGGCCGCCGTGAGCGCGGCCAGTGTGCGTCCGCCGTAGATCGCGCCGCTGGCGCCGGTCATCCCCAGGAACACCCGCATGTGCCGCATCGTAATGGACGGCACCGTGTCGCAACCCGTTTGTGGAAAGCGGTCCCGGTCGACGGAGCGATCGGGGACGGGCGTCCGCCGGTGCGGGTGCATCCGGGATCGGGGCGCGTGACCGGTCGGCCCTCCGCGGCGGGCGGGTCGCGATGACCACGAAATGAGCTGTGGCGCCACGAGGGCGCCACAGTGAACCGCACCGTCAGATGAGCCGGGGCCTACTTGTACTTCGTTCCCAGCCCGGTGATGAAGGTCGCGATCTCGGTCAGCTGCTGATCGGACATCGCGCCGAAGGAGGGCATGATGGATCCCGGTGACACCGACTGCGGGTCCTTCAGGTGCTTGATCTCGAAGTCCAGCCCCTTGGTCTTCGTCCCGTGGTCCGTGAGGTTCGGGCCCACCGCTCCGCCCACGCCGCCGATGTTGTGGCAGCTCAGACAGCCGGCCTGCTCCACCAGCTTCATTCCGGCGGCCGCCTCCGTGTCGGATGACGGCACCGAGATGGTCAGCGATCCACCGCCCTCCGGCGTGGTGGCGCCCTTCCAGGTGGTGTAGCAGAGGAACCAGATCACGGCGACACCGACGGCCATCGACACCGGTCGCTTCCAGATGCGGCGCTCGGGCCCGCGGTCGACGAACGGCCAGAGGAAGAGGATTCCGATGAGGACGTTCGGGATCACGAACGTGGCCATGATCACGGGCATGAACGCGTTCTGCCCCTTGAAGATCCGGAGCAGCTCGAAGACGAAGAAGTAGTACCACTCCGGCCGCGGGACGTAGGTCTCGGTCGTCGGATCGATGACCGGGCCCACCTCGACCTTCGCCCAGATGGCGAGGAAGATGATGAGCGCGATCACGAACGTCGCGACGATCATGTCCTTGTAGATCGCGTAGGGGAAGAAGGACTTGCCCTGCTCCTTGGCGATCGCGTAGTCGCGCTTGTACGCCTCTTTCTGGGCTTTGTTCACGACTCGGCCTCCACACGCACCGGGTCGGGGGCGGGCTCACCGGCCGGCACGGGGGTGCGCCCGTGCGCGATCCGTTCACGGGCGGCGCGACGACGTCCCGCCGCCTCGTCCGCCTCCACCGCGAGCCGGCGCTTGGACCACGGGGTCTCCGCGATGCCGAGACGCGCGACCAGCGCGACGTGGATGGTTATGAACGTGACCATGGCGCCCGGTATCAGGAGCATATGGATGGCGTAGAACCGGGAGAGCGTCTCCGGCCCGAACTCCGGTCCTGCGCGGAGGATGGCACCGATGTAGGGGCCGAGGATCGGGGCCTGGGCGATGATGTTGACCGCCACGACGGTGGCCCAGTAGGCCTTCTGGTCCCACACCAGCAGGTAGCCGGTGAGGCCCATGGTCATGGTCAGCGTGAGCAGGATGGCGCCCGTGACCCACGTGAGCTCACGCGGGTACTTGTACGCGCCCCAGATGAAGACGCGCCCCATGTGGAGGAAGACGACCACCACCATCGCGCTGGCGCCCCACTTGTGCATGCCGCGGACGAGCCATCCCCAGGTGATCTCGTTGGTGATGGCCTCGATGCTGGCGTGCGCCGTGCTGGCGTCGGGCTTGTAGTGCATCGCCAGGAAGATCCCGGTGATCGCCTGAAGCCCGAACACCGTCATCGCGGTGAAGCCGAGCGTCTGGAACCAGCCGGTCCCGGAGGGGATGTTGCGGAACAGGAACCACTTGCCCGCGCCCACGATCCCGGTGCGCTCGTCGACGAAGTTGACGACGTCCTCGCCGGCCTGTGCGACGGGGTTCTTCGGTCCGATGTTCTTCGCTGTCGCTGAGTTGGTTGTGTTGTCTGTCGCCATGGCTTCCTAGACGAACGGGAACAGGTTGGAGAGCACACCCGTCACGGGCTGCCCCGGCAGGTGCAGCTTGTACGGCCGGTCCTCGGCGTCGATCGAGTATGCCTTGCCGATCAGGACCCGGTCCGTGGGCTTCGCGCTCGCGTATTCCACGTCCTTGCCCTGGGCGTTGACGATCTTGATGTCGAAACGGTCCAGGGGGCGCGGGGGCGGGCCGGCCACATGGTGCCCCTCACTGTCGTAGGAGCCACCGTGGCACGGGCACGTGAAGGTGTCCGCGGCCTTCGAGTAGGCGACGGGGCACCCCAGGTGCGCGCACCGGTTCCAGATGGCGATGAGCTTGTCGTCGCGGTTGCGGACGTACACGCGCCGGTTGGCGGAGGGGTTCGGGCCGTCGACCGCGATCGACGTGGTCTCGCCCTCCGGGAAGTCGCTGTAGGGACCGACGTCAACCCACCGCCACTTCTCCTCCTTGACGCTGTCGGCGACGGCGAAACCCACGACGGGGACGAGGATCGCGGCGGTCATCACGCCGCCGACGGCGACGGCGACGATGCTCAGGAACTTGGTGCGGGTGTGGTATCCGGGGTCATCGGCATGAGGGTCGACGTCCACGACATCGACAGCCTCGGGTCCCGAATACGGCCCCTGTTCTCCGTGGTCGATCAGTTGCCCTGTTTGTTCTTCGCGTTCCACTTCACCTCCGCTGTACGGAACTTCCGGGGGATTCAACCCGACGGTGCCTCCGCGTGCAATGGAGAGTCGGGGTCGCTTGTCCCTGGGATCAGTGGAGACTACCGTCCTCGGCGTGGGCGTGCGGGCGAATTTCCGCTGTCCGTGCCGATCGGCGTCCACCGCCGCCGAAGATCGCCGTCCCGTCCGGTCACGCCGTCGGTGAACCGGCCGTCCCTGGTCCTCGGTCGGCCGCGATCTCCGCCGCCTTGTCGCCGTTCCGGCCCGTGAATATCGTTCCCGTGCGGGGCGCCTCGCGTCCGATCCCGGAAATCCGGTGGTCACAGCGGAAACGTCGATGTCATGGAGGTCCGTGATGAAACGGGTGTTGCGGGTGGCTCTGGCCGCCGTCGTGCTGGGCGGGTCCGCGGTCGCCGCGTCGGCGGCGTCATCGGCCAAGGCCGGGTTCCAGATCAAGAACGGGCCGACGTGGTCCAGCGCGGCCGGCGGGACCGAGTACATCTTCGCGGGCGGCGACAACAAGTCGTTCAAGGCCTGCGGATCCAATCGCACCCTGGCCATCGGGTGGGCGGGGAACGCCCCGGTCGTCCGGGCGACGGGCTACCAGGGGGAGAGCATCGACAAGGAGGCGCTCCTGGCCGTCCACCGCGGGCACACCGCGACGAAGGTGCGGCCGATCGTGGTGTGCGGAACGCGGATGGCACCGGGACGGACGCTGGTCGGCTCAAGAGGGCCGTCGATCAAGTGCCCGGCAGGATTCGCCGGGCTGGGCCTCTACCGGTCCGGGTACGGATACCAGGCCACTCCGGTCCTGAGTGAGCCCCTGGCCGCCGCCGGGGGCCGTGGATGGCTCTACGACGCCAACGTGAGCGGTCCGATGGTCCAGTGCGTCAAGCGTGCGTCGTTCGGCGCGATGTCGAAGGTGAAGCGCACCGCCGCGCTCCAGCCCGGGCAGGTCACCGGCACCGTCACCGCCGTCTGCCCGCGCGGTCAGCGGGCGATCACCTGGGGCACCGGGATCAGCCCGTCGCCGCTGAATCGTTTCCAGTCCGTGTCGGCCCCGTACATCACGTCGATCGTGCCGACGTCGAACAGCTGGCGTCTGACGGTGACGACCCCGGACAACCTTCCGGCGAAGGAGGCCACCGCCTTCAGCGTGACCGCCGTCTGCGGAGCGCCCGGCGCGGCATACGTGGCGCCCAAGAAGAAGAAGTGACCCGGCGCCGCGGCGCGCCGGGGATGTGACCGCATCCCGGGCGTGTCCGGCGCCGTCGAGGGCGGGGCGATCTCCGTCGATGTCGCAGCCGCCTGCGCCCATCGGGATCTGCGGTCGGACGGTGATCTCGTCGGCGCGGCCCGCGTCCTCGGGCGGTGGGGTGGTGCTGATAGAGCCGGCGACGGGCGCCGAGCGCCTCCTGGACCGGGCGATGCGCTCTCCCGGCTCCGACGCGGCCGCGACGGCGGTCGTCTGCCGGGTGCTGTCGCGGCTCCATGCCCCGCGCGCCGCTTCCCGAGCCGCGCGACGGGTGGTTCGACGACCTCCGCACCATGGCGACGCGTCACGGCGGGGTGCTCGCCGCGGACCGGTGATCGCGGGCCCGCGACCCGCGACCGATCAGGTGACGGCCGCGTCCTCGGTGATCGCCGCGAGCCGTTCGGCGACGGCGGCGCGGCGTGGCGCGGCCAGCTTCTTCAGCACGTGTCGCACGTGGGTGTCGACGGTGTTGCGCGAGATGAACAGCTCGTCGGCGATCTCGGCGTTCGTGCGTCCTGCCGCAACCAGGGCGGCGACCTCGCGTTCCCGTGTGCTCAGCACGCCTGTCGCGGCGCCGCGGTGGGGCGACGTGCGCTCACCGAGCTCGCGGAGGGCGGACGTCGCCTCGTCGCGGATCGACCGGGCACCGCAGCTGACCGCGGTGGCCTCGGCATGGCGCAGCAGCGCCAGCGCGGCCGGCCGGTCGCCGGTCCGCCCGCGGGCCCGTCCGGCCACGATCCGCGCCCGGGTGGCGTCGAGGACGAGCTCGAGGGCGTCGGCCCGTCGTGCGGCATCCTCGGCCAGCTCGGCGGCACGGGACGGGTCGCCGTCCGCGAGCTCACAGTGAGCGGCCCCCAGGTGCGCCAGGGCGTCCGCCGTGTGGCCCTCGCTGTCGACGGCATGGGCCGACAGCCGGGTCTGCCACGTCCGGGCTTCCGCCCGGTCGCCGACGGCGAGTGATGCGCGCACCAGTTGTTCGAGCGCCACGGCCCCGCAATGCGGGTCGTACAGCGGCAGGCCGGGCCCGCCTGCCGCACGCAGGATCAGTTCCCGGCAGCGATGGGCCTGGCCGGTGGCCAGGAGCGCCTCGCCGACCGCCCAGCCGACGGCGGGGGCCCATGTGTCGTGGCTGGCGAGCAGCCCCTCCACCTCGGCATCCGCCAGGGCGAGTGCGACGGTCGTCTGTCCGGTGGCGCCGAGCGCCCGCAGCCGTGCGACGGTGGCCGCCACGGCGTCGGCGTGGTTCCCGTTGAGTGCGGCGGCGTTGGTCGCCGCCTCCGCCGCCGTGACGGCACGCCCCAGGCGGCCGCGGGAGACCTCCAGGATGGCCTGGATCGCGAGCATCGGCACCAGCCACGCGTGACGTCCGTCGCGGTGGGCGGCCCGGATCCCGCGCTCGAGCGCGGTGCTCGCCGGCGCCGGACGGTCGGCCCAGAGGCATGCCGACCCGAACCAGAACGCCGTCTCCGGCCGTCGAGCGAGTGCGTCGTCGGGCAGCCGGGCGAACTGCCGGGTGGCCGGTGCGAGGGCGGCCTCGGCCGCCGCCACGTCCCCGCCGCTGCTGCGGCTGAGCGATCGCAGCGAGTGGACGACGACCGCCAGGGACGGATCGGCCCGGTCTGTCAGTCGCTCGGCGGTCCGGTCGGCGAGCGCCGCCATCAGCGGGATCTCGCCCCGCAGCATCGCGATCCGCATCCGCCCGAGGACGAGTGGGATCGCATCCGGGCCGTCTGGGTCGTCGCAACGGGCGATGGCCTCGCGCAGGCGTGCCTCGGCCGCGTCGAAGCGGCCGAGGCAGATCTCGGCGCCGGCGGCCGTCCCGGCCAGCTCGATCCGGTCGCGGACGGTTGTCGCCGCCGACTCGGCGGCGACCAGCACCTCCAGTGCCGACTCGAAGTGGCCGGTGGCGGAGAGCGCCGACGCGCGGAGCCGGAGGAGCGGCAGACGGCGTGGGTCCGTCGTCGTCAGCAGGCGGAGCGCCGCATCGCACCACCGGGCCGTGGCGTCGGGTGCGCTGTTCATGGCGTTCTCCGCGGCGGCGGTGAGCGTCGCGACGGCGTCGTCATCCCCGGCCCGTGCGGAGCGCGTGAGGTGGTGGGCCACCTCCCCGTCGACGGCTCCCTTCGCCATGAGGGCCCGGGCGAAGCGGTCGTGTGCGGCGATCCGTGCGCCCTCGCCGGCCGCCTCGTAGGCGATGTGGCGGACCACCGGGTGGCGGAAGCCATAGCGGCGGGGGCCCTCGGCCGGCCGCACGAGATCGGCGGCGACGAGGGCGTCCAGGGCCTGGAGGGCGGGGTCGTCGTCGTGGTCGGCGGCGATCGAGGCGCGGTCCAGGGTGAAGGGGTCTCCGGCGACCGCGGCGCCGATCAGCGTCGCTCGGGCGACCGGGTCCAGCCGGGCGATCTCGGAACGCACCAGTGCGGTCAGCGAGGGCGGCAGCCCGGCCTCCCCACCGGGATGGAACCGGCGTGACAGTGCGAGGAGGTACAGCGGGTTCCCTGCCGCGACCGCGCGGATGGCGGCGCGGGATCCCGGTGGTACGTCGACGAGGAGCGCATCGGCGTGCGCGTCGGTCAGGGGTGCCAGCGTGATCGTCTCCGCCGTCTCCTCGACGGCGGCGCGGAGCGCCGCGTCGACCTGGCGGGGCCGGTAGGCGACGACGATCAGGAGGGGTGCGGCGATCGTCCCCCTCAGCAGGGTCACGAGGACCTCGAGGGACGGGGCGTCGGCCCAGTGCAGGTCATCGAGTGCCAGGACCAGCGGCATACGTCCGGTGGTCGCCGTCAGGCGTTCCACGACCCCGCGGTATCCGTGCGCCCGTTCGCCGGCCAGCGCGCCGGCGGTGGGCGGCCCGCCGGTCGCGGACGCCTCGGAGAGGAGGCTGGCGAACAGCTGGAACGGCACGTCGGGGCGCATCTCGGCCGCGCTCCCGCGGACGACGGCGAGTCCTCGCTCGGCGGCGGTCTCCGTGACCCGGTCGAGCAGCGCCGTCTTGCCGAGCCCCGGATCACCCACGATCGCGATCGACCGGGGGTGCCCGGCGACGACCGCGGTGAGTGCGGCGTCCAGACGCGTGAGCGCGGCGTCGCGCCCGACCAGCGGGTGTGGCGTCATGTCCGGCATCGTACGCCCGCGACCGGCTGCGCCGGTGACGATCGCGACGGGACGTCCCGAAGCGGCGCCGCACGGGTCCCGGCAGAGGCGGACGGCAGGCACGTGCCGAACGCCGGCCGTTGTGCGTCCTGGTCGTGCCGTCCGCGCTGTCGCGGGACGCCGCCCATGACGGGTGCCTCCGGGGCACCGGGCGGACGGCCGTCCCGGCGGTGTCAGTCCGGGATGCCGAACTCCGCCCAGCGCCGGTCGACCCGTTCCCGGGTCTCGGCGTCCATGACGGCGAGAGCCGGCCAGGGGCGCACGACACCCTCGCCCTCCCACTTGCGGGTCGCGTCGAAGCCGACCTTGGATCCGAAGGCGAAGTACGGGGCCGCGTGGTCCAGTGCGTCGACGGGGCCGTCGGTGACCAGCATGTCCCGTCCGGCGTCCACGTTGCTGAACGCGTGGAAGGCGACATCCGAGACGTTCTGCACGTCGACGTCGTGGTCCACGACGATCACGCAGCGCGTGAGCGACATGAGGCCGAGTCCCCAGACGGCGTTGATGACCTTCTTGGCCTGCCCGGGATAGCGCTTGTCGATCGACACGATCACGCAGTTGTGGAAGACGCCCTCCAGGGGCATGTTCATGTCGACGACGTCCGGCAGGCTCGTCCGGATGAGCGGCAGGAAGATGCGCTCGGTGGCCTTGCCGAGGAAGTAGTCCTCCATCGGCGGCTTGCCCACGATGGTCGTCGAGTAGACGGCATCGCGTCGCATCGACATGCCCGTCAGGTGGAAGGCGGGGTACTCGTCCACCGGCGTGTAGAAGCCGGTGTGATCGCCGAAGGGCCCCTCCGGCCGGAGGTCCGACGCGTCCACGTAGCCCTCCAGCACGATCTCGGCGGACGCGGGCACCTCGACGTCGACGGTGCGGCAGCGCACCATGTCGACGGCCTTCCCGCGGATGAATCCGGCGAGCAGCATCTCGTCGAGCCCGGCGGGGAGGGGTGCGGTGGCGGCGTACGTCACCGCCGGATCGGTCCCGATGGCCACCGCGACCGGCACGCGCCCGTCGCTGTCGCGCATGTGCGCGGCACCGTCCTTGTGGATCTGCCAGTGCATGATCGCGGTGCGCGCGTCGACCTTCTGGATGCGGTACATGCCGCAGTTGCGCGCGCCGGTCCGCGGATCCTTGCTGAAGACGAGCGGCAGCGTGATGAACGGTCCGCCGTCGTCCGGCCAGCAGTGGAGGATCGGCAGGAGGTCCAGGTCCGGCTCGTCCAGCCACACCTCCTGGCAGGCGGCGTGCTTCACCATCCGGCTGGAGAACGAGGCCAGCGTCTTCAGCGTGCCGAGCGCCTTCACCTTCTCCACGATGCCCTGCGGGGGCTGCAGCTCGAGCAGCTCCGTGATCCGTCCGGCCAGCTCGTCGGGATGGTCCACCCCGAGCGCCATGCCCAGTCGCTTCCAGCTGCCGAACTGGTTGATGAGGACGGGGAGGGAGCTGCCCTTCACGTTCGGGAAGTACAGGGCCGGCCCGTAGTTCTTCATCCCCCGGTCGGCGATCTCGGTGATCTCCAGGTGCGGGTCGACCTGCGCGTCCACCTCCACCAGCTCGTCCGCGCGGCGCAGTGCGCTGATCCATTCACGAAGGTCACGCATCGAAAACCTCGTCGAGTGTGGGTGTGGGCGGCAGTGATCCGGCCAGCTCCTCGAGCGACGAGTGGTCGGACGTGGAACGGAGCGCCGTCTTGGCCGCGGCCAGCCGGCGGTCGTGCGCCTCGTCGTGGTCGGCGATGGACGCGACCACGGAGCGCCACAGCGCGGGGAGCCGGCCGGCGTCGTCCGTCGCCACCAGGGACGTCGAGAGCGCGATCAGGTCGGCGAGCTCCCGGATGATCCGCAGGTCACCGGCCTCCGCCACCCGGACAAGCCCCTGTGCGTAACAGAAGTCCCCCGCCAGGATCCGGTCGTCGTCCGGGAGCCGCAGAAGACGCGGGTTCCCGTGGTGGAGCAGGAAACCCTCGAGGATGAGGTCCAGTCCGAACGCCGCGTCACCGGTCAGCCCGGGGGCCGCGAGCGGGGCGACGACCGGTGCGGGCAGCGGTGTCGTCAGCGCGCGTTCCAGCGACGGCTGTTCCTCGAAGAGGCGCGTCACAGCCGGTCGGCCGCTCGCGCGAGTGCGGCGCGTGTGTCGGCGAGCTCCCGCTCGCCGTGGGTGAGTCCCGTGAACCAGCATTCGAACTGCGACGGCGGCGGCGAGACCCCCTCGTCCAGGAGGGCGCGGGCGAAACGTCCGTATGCGTCCGTGTCGCTCGTCGTGGCCGAGGCGTAGTCGGTGACGGGGCCGTCGGTGAAGAACGGGGTGAGGACCGACCCGATGCGGTTGACCGTGACGGGTGCGCCGCTCTCGACGATGGCCTCCTCCAGTGCCCGGCCGGACTCCTCCAGCCGTTCGTAGACGCCGGGGCGGGCCAGTGCCGCCAGGGTCGTGAGACCCGCGGTCGTGGCGAGCGGGTTGCCGCTGAGCGTCCCGGCCTGGTAGCAGGGTCCGACGGGTGCCAGCTCGCGCATGATCTCCCGCCGTGCGCCGAACGCCCCGACGGGGAGCCCCCCGCCGATGATCTTCCCGAGGCACGTGATGTCGGCCCGGACGCCGAACCGCTCCTGGGCGCCGCCGAGCGCCAGGCGGAACCCGGTGATGACCTCGTCCAGGATGAGGAGCGCGCCGTGCCGGTCGCAGGCGTCGCGCAGGCCCTGCAGGTAGCCGGGGCCGGGGAGGACGGTGCCCATGTTCCCGGCGACGGGTTCGACGATCATGGCCGCGGCGCCGGCGAGTGCGGCGTCGGCCGCGGCGAGGTCGTTGTACGGGACGAGGCGGGGGTCGGGCACCCCGCCGGCGGGGGCGCCCCGGGCTTTGGGATGTCCGAGGGGGGTGGCGCCGCTGCCGGCGTCGACGAGCGGGGGGTCGATGGCCCCGTGGTCCCCGCCGATCGTCTTGACGATTCCGTCGCGTCCGGTGGCCGCCCGCGCCAGGCGGATGGCACCGGTGACGGCCTCGCTGCCGGAGCTGGTCATCCGGATCATGTCGATGGACGGGAAGGCGGCGGCGACCGTCTCCGCCATGAGGACCTCGCGTGCGGTGGGCGCGCCGTAGGAGGTCCCGAGCGGGAGGGCGTCGCGCAGGGCGCCGATCACCTCGGGGTTCGCATGACCGAGGATGGCCGGACCCCAGCTCGACAGGTAGTCGACGTATCGCGTGCCGTCGGTGTCCCAGACGTAGGGCCCCTCGGCGCGGTCGACGAAGACCGGGTCGCGCCCGATGGAGCGCATGGCCCGGACCGGGGAGTTGACCCCGCC
>CALMEC010000410.1 GCA_937862675.1 uncultured Actinomycetes bacterium | reverse complement strand
GCCGGTCACCCGATACCTCCGGACGACGGGCGACGCTGCGACGAAAGACGGTTGCCGCAGCGTCGCCCGGGCGACCAAGGAGATCCGGCAACGCACACGCCGCAAGCGCGAAGCCATTCTCAGTGCAGCGTCATCCGGTTGAGCCCACAGGGTCGGCAAGAAGGGCTCACCGCGAGTTGAACGGCGTCTTTGTTGGTCGTACCGGGAACGAGGAACCTGAGCGCTCCACCTCGTCGGCCTTCGGGCGGCCGGCACGTGGGCCAGGAAACAGATGGGCCTTCCAGTACTTCAAGCCATCGCCCCTCCCGCGTGACCTCACGCTGACGACGCGCACGGTGCGCACTCCGGGCCCCGACGTCCGGGAGTCTGTCGTCGCGCACCGCCAACGGCATCCCATCGGACCCGACATCGACCCGCGACGCGGAACGCAGCGAGGCGCGCCTCCGAACGCCTCCTGCGGCCGGGACGCATGCGCTGGTCGCCCACCCGTGTCGGTCGACAGGCCCCGGACAACGGAATCGTCGGATATCCAATGATTGAGATACTTTGATATCCGACAATTCATCCGGGGAGCCGGACGACACACATGACCGACCTTCATCGACCGAGAAATCCGGTCCGGCTGATCACCGCATCGAGCCTCTTCGACGGACACGACGCTGCCATCAACATCATGCGGCGTCTCTTCCAGTCCCAGGGATGCGAGGTGATCCACCTCGGGCACAACCGCTCCGCGCTCGAGGTCGTCGAGGCGGCCGTCGACGAGGACGCCCAGGGCATCGCCGTCTCCTCCTACCAGGGTGGGCACGTCGAGTACTTCGAGTACGTCGTGGACCTCCTGCGCACGCACGGCGCCGACCACATACGGGTGGCAGGAGGCGGCGGGGGTGTGATCGTCCCGGACGAGATCGCCCGGCTGAAGCGTGCGGGCGTGACGATCTTCAGCCCCGAGGACGGCCGCCGGATGGGCCTCGCGCGGATGGTCAACTCCGTCGTCGCCGCCTGTGACGTCGACCTGTGGCAGACGACCCCGGTGGAACCCGAGGATGTGCTCTCCGGTCGGCGGTCCGCCGTCGCGCGGGCGATCACGGGAGCCGAGCTGGGACGCCTCGACGACGAGTGGCTGTCCACGATCCGGGCGGCCGCCCACGGACGCCCCGTGCCCGTCCTCGGGATCACGGGCACGGGCGGAGCGGGCAAGTCGTCGCTCACCGACGAGCTCGTGCGCCGCTTGCGCATCGACCAGGACGACGCGCACCGCGTCGCGGTGGTCTCGGTCGACCCCACGCAACGGCGGACCGGCGGCGCACTCCTCGGCGACCGCATCCGCATGAACAGCCTCGACGGCGACCACGTGTTCTTCCGGTCGCTGGCGACGCGCGGCGCCCGCGAGCTGCCCGACCACCTCTCCACGGTCATCGACATCCTCCGCGCCGCGCGTTTCGACCTGATCGTCATCGAGACCCCCGGAATCGGGCAGGGCGACGCCGCGATCGTCCCGTACGCCGATGTCTCGCTCTACGTGATGACGCCCGAGTTCGGGGCGGCGTCGCAGCTCGAGAAGATCGACATGCTCCACTTCGCCGACGCCGTTGCCGTCAACAAGTTCGACCGCCGTGGGGCCGAGGATGCCCTCCGCGCCGTGGAGCGTCAGACCGCGCGCAACCGCACCGCGGCCGGCGGAACCACCGGGGCCGCACCGGTCTTCGGCACCCGGGCGTCGCGATTCGGCGACGACGGCGTGACCGCGCTCTACCAGCACCTGCGGGACGGACTCGCACGATGCGGCCTGGACGTCCGCCCCGGCCGGCTCGCCGCGGTGGACGTCCGGCGGTCGTCACCGGGCCGGGGACTCATCCCGCCCGGACGCATCCACCATCTCTCGCAGATCGCCGGCACCGTGCGCGAGCACCATTCCGAGACGGAACGGCTGGCGGAGCGGGCACAGGACCTTCAGCGGCTCACGCATGTGGCGGCCGAGCTCGCGCGATCGGGGCACGACACGACCGGCGTCGACGAGCTCCTCGGTGCCGCACGCGACCGGCTCCCCACGGAGATCCGCGACCGGATCGCGGCCTGGCCCGACGTCGTCGCCGCCTACTCCCGTGACGAGCTGGCGGTCTGCGTACGTGACCGTGAATCGCGCTCCCCGCTCACCCGGACATCGCTGTCGGGCACCCGGATCCCACGGGTGGCACTCCCGCGCCACACGGATCACGGCGACCTGGTCCGGTTCTGGCGCCGCGAGAACCTGCCCGGCCGCTTCCCCTTCACGGCCGGCGTGTTCCCGCTCAAACGCGAGGAGGAGAGTCCCGCGCGGATGTTCGCCGGTGAGGGCGACGCCACCCGGACCAACCGCCGGTTCCGGCTCCTGTCCGAGGGCAGTCCGGCGACGCGCCTCTCCACGGCGTTCGACTCGGTGACCCTCTACGGCCGCGATCCCGACCGCCGGCCCGACATCTACGGGAAGATCGGCACGTCCGGGGTGAGCATCGCCACGATCGACGACATGCGGACGCTGTACGAGGGATTCCGGCTCACGTCCCCCGCGACCAGCGTGTCCATGACCATCAACGGTCCGGCGCCGGCGATGCTCGCTCTCTTCCTGAACACCGTGCTCGACCAGGAGGTCGACGCGTTCCGCGCGGACACGGGCCGGGATCCGGATCCGGCCGAGCACGAGACACTCACCGCGGACGCCCTGGGCGCGGTCCGGGGCACCGTCCAGGCCGACATCCTGAAGGAAGACCAGGGCCAGAACACCTGCCTGTTCTCAACGGACTTCTCGTTGCGGATGATGGCCGACGTACAGGAGTGGTTCATCGCGCACGGCGTCCGCAACTTCTACTCGGTGTCCATCTCCGGGTACCACATCGCCGAGGCCGGGGCCAACCCGATCACCCAGCTGGCGTTCACCCTCGCGAACGGGTTCACCTACGTCGAGGCGTATCTCGCCCGCGGGATGGCCGTCGACGACTTCGCCCCGAACCTCTCGTTCTTCTTCTCGAGCGGCATGGACCCCGAGTACTCGGTGCTCGGCCGTGTCGCGCGGCGGGTCTGGGCCATCGCGATGCGCGACCGCTACGGGGCCGGCGAGCGCTCGCAGAAGCTGAAGTACCACGTCCAGACCAGCGGTCGCTCACTGCACGACCGGGAGATGGCGTTCAACGACATCCGCACGACCCTGCAGGCGCTGACGGCGGTCTACGACAACGCCAACTCGCTGCACACCAACGCCTACGACGAGGCCGTGACCACCCCGAGCGAGGAGTCCGTCCGGCGTGCGCTGGCGATCCAGCTCGTCATCACCGAGGAGTGGGGGCTCTCGATGAACGAGAACCCGCTCCAGGGCTCGTACGTCGTCGACCAGCTCACCGACCTGGTGGAGGAGGCCGTCCTCGCCGAGTTCGACCGCCTGGACGAGCGCGGAGGCGTGCTGGGGGCCATGGAGACGGGCTACCAGCGCGGACGGATCCAGGACGAGTCGCTGCTCTACGAGGAGCGCAAGCACGACGGGACGCTCGCGGTGATCGGGGTCAACACCTTCCGCGGCACGGAGCGGCCCGGAGCCGATCGTCCGGTCACGCTGTCCCGTGCGAGCGACGAGGAGAAGGAGTCCCAGGTCACCCGCGTCCAGAACTTCCGTGAACGCCACGCTCAGGAGGCGACCGCCGCGCTCCGGCGTCTGCGCGAGACGGCCATGTCCGACGGGAACGTGTTCGCCGAGCTCATGGGAGCGGTCCGCGTCTGCACACTGGGTCAGATCACCGATGCACTCTTCGAGGTCGGCGGACAGTACCGGCGCGGCATGTGAGAACACCACGGGCCGACGTCCTCGACCCCCCTGGTCTGGACGCGGGTCGTCGGCGCACCGGTCGTCTAGCCGATCACCTCGGGATGGGCCGCCCCGTACGCGCGCACCGCATCCAGCACGGGGGCCACGTCGCGACCGGCGTCGGTCAGGTGGTACGACACGCTGACCGGGGGCCCCGGATCGACCTGCCGCTCGGCGAGTCCGCGCGCACAGAGCTCCTTCAACCGCGCGGAGAGGACCGCGTCCGTCACTCCGGGGATGGCGCGCCCGATGTCGGAGAAGCGCCGGTTGCCGTCGATCATGGCCTGGATGACCGCGCCGGCCCAGGCACGTCCGAGGACACCCATGACGTCCTCGAGGACCGAGCACTGTGTCTCGGTCTCACGTCCGACGGCCATCAGAGGGTCCCTGTCATTCGACGAGTCACTCTCCGGATGATAGGTCATCGCAGGGGCCCGGCCGACGGCCCCCTGCGACCGGATGTGGACCGGGCTACTTCTTCTTCTTGAAGAACAGGCGGTCGGCGATGGCGCCGAGGAGAGCGGAGCCGATGATGACGTAGATCATCCGGGAGTTGCGATCGAAGAGCAGGAAGTCGACCCGGACGCGGTGGCGGTTCGCGATGGCGAACCACACGATCAGGATGACGATGATCGCACCGACGATCATCCGGGCACGCTCCCCGGTGCTCATCCCGTTGTTCGACTGAGACCGCTCGGCCATGAGGCCCTCCTGATGCAGAGCTGACGTTGTGGCGTCGGGTCTGACGATGTTGCTCGCCGCGGATCGGTCCGACTGATCAGCATCATGACACCTGGCCGCGGAGGCGATCCGACGACGATGCGGCCGTCGCGCCCACGTGAACGGCGGGGCGTACGATGCGGGCGATGCGCATCGGCGTCCGCGTTCCCCAGTACGGCGGTTCCTGGCCCCAGATCCGCGCGGCCGCGGAGCGGATCGCGGCACGCGGGTTCGATGGCGTCTGGGTCAACGATCACCTGCAGTCGCCCGGCCGGATGAAGGGCGAGCCGACCTTCGAGGGTCTCACCACGCTCGCCGCCCTGGCCCCGCTGGTCCCGCGCGTGCGACTGGGCGTGGCGGTCCTGTCCGCCTCGTATCGCCCGGCGCCCCTGGCGGTCCGGATGACCAGCGTGATCGACGCCATCGCCGGCGGAGGGCGTCTGGTGGTCGGGCTTGGGACCGGGTCCGACGTCCCCGAGCACCGCGCGTACGGCGTCCCGTTCCCGGAGCCGCGCGAGCGGGCGCGGCACCTGCGCCGGACGGTCGAGGTGTTCCGCGCGATGGGGGCACACCCCGACGGCGCGACGGTGGACGGGGTGATCGAGGACGCCCCCAACCGCCCGTCCGCCGCTCCGCCCCTCTGGCTCGCCGCGCATCGGCCGCGCCTCCTGGAGTACGCCGGCCGCGAAGCCGACGGGATCATCGCGGCATGGGTCGATCCCGTCACCCTCGCCGCGCGGAGACACATCGCGCAGGATGCGCGGGGCGACCGGCCGGGCGCCTTCGCCACCTGCCTCTACACCTTCGCCCTTCCCCTGGTGGCGGAGACGGAGAGATGGATCGCCCCCGAGGCCGCCGCCCTGGGCACGACGCCGCGCGCCGTCATCCGATGGCTCGCCACCACCGGGATCGTGGCGCCTCCCGACGAGTTCCGCGACCGCCTGTCCGAGTACGCCGCCGCCGGGGCGACGGACGTCGTGTTCGCACTGCCGTCGCGGACACCGCTGGAGACGATCGACGCCTTGGCCGACACGACGGAACAGACCGGATGACCGGGAACCCCTCTGTCCCCGCGAACATCGCCCACCTGCTCGTCGGCCGGTGGATCGATGCCGGACATGGCGACGATCCCGCCGTGGTCGACGACGACGGCACATGGACCTTCCGGGAGCTCGACGCGGCGGCGGCGCGCTTCGCGGGTGCCCTGCGTGAGCGTGGCGTCGCCCCCGGGGATCGCGTGGCCGTCGTGCTGCCCGACTCTCGCGGCTGGTGCGCCGCGTTCCTCGGAGCACAGCGCATCGGTGCGGTGGCCGCGCCGTTCGAACCCCACCCGCCCCGGCTGGCCGCCGCATTCGCGGCCTTCGATCCCGCGATCGTCGTCACCGAGTCCGACACGGCGCTTCCCGGCGGATTCGCGCGGATCTCACCGGGGGAGGGTGACAGCGGTCCACCGGAGCCCGTCCATCCCGTGCTGCCGACGGACCTCGCCTACATGATCTTCTCGTCCGGCAGCACCGGTGCCCCGAAGGGGGCGATGCACGCCCACCGTGATCTCATCGCGAGCATCGAGGGCTACAGCAGGGAGGTACTTGCTCTCGGACCAGGAGACCGGACGCTGTCGGTGGCCAAGTGCATGGCGTCGCTGGGCTTCGGCAACGGGTTCTTCCGGCCGCTGGGCCGGGGCGCCTGTGCCGTCCTGACCCGGCGTCGCCCGACGGTGCGCCTGATCCTTGCTGAGGTCGCCCGGAACCGGGTGACCGTGCTCTCCGGGGTCCCGACCTTCTGGTCGCAGCTGGCCACGTTCCTGGAGCGCCACCCGGACGAGGCGGCCCTCGGATCGCTCCGTCTCGCGGTGTCCTCGGGCGACAGTCTCCCCGCCGTCGTGCTGGAGCGCATGCGTGCGCACGGGCTCGACGTCATCGAGGGCTTCGGGTGCTCGGAGTGCAGCAACATCGTCCTCTCCGTCCGTCCGGGCGAGCATCTGCCGGGCACGGTGGGGCGCCCGGTCGCCGGCGTGGAGCTGAAGCTGGCCGACGACGACGGCTTGCCCGTGCCCGACGGGGCGCCGGGGCGTCTGTGGATCCGCAGCCCGTCCAACACCTCCGGATACTTCCGCCGGCCGGATGAGACGGCCGATGTCGTCCGCGGCGACTGGCTTCGTATGGGGGACGTCCTGAAGTGCGAGGACGGCGTGTTCCGCCACGTCGGGCGACGTGACGACATGTTCAAGGTCGACGGCAGATGGGTCAGCCCGGTCGAGGTGGAGGGGGCGATCCTGCGGCACGACGCCGTCGAGGAGGCCGCCGTGGTGGGCGTCCCGATGGAGGACGGGCTGGTGCGTGCCGCCGCCTTCCTGCGGGCCCGGCAGGGGATCACGCCGGACGCGTCGACGGATCAGGACATCCGGCGCCTGGCCGCCCGCAGCGTCGGGACGTATGCGGCACCCCAGAGGATCCGCTGGCTTGACGAGCTGCCGCGCGGTGCCACCGGCAAGGTGGACCGTCGGCGCCTGCGGAACGAGTTCACCGACCGGTCCTGATCAGCCGCTCGGTCGTTCTCAGCCGGCACGTACGGTCCGGCGCCCCCTTCCCGTCGGGAGCCGGCGTCGGACCGCGCACGATCCGCCGTCGGAGTCCGCCGTGCGAGACCCTCAGCACCGTCGGTTCCCGCACGGCGCCGGCCGGTCGCTGAAGCGCTCGATCCGCTCGTCGAGATCATCGTCCTGCGGCTGACGCGCCCCGACGGTCCCCGGACCGGGACGGACATCTGGCGATGGGCGCCATCCGGTGTCCCGGCGCCGTCCCGGGCCCGCGCCGCGTGCTCCGCCTCCGTGCGCCACCCATCGGAGCGCAGGGCCGGCGGGAGCACTCCTCGGTGCCCCCCGGCGCGCACTCCGCCCGGGCCGTTGCGGCGTCCCGCCCGCCGTCGCAGACCACGCGGCCGCGCGACCCGGCCGGCCGCTCCATCGAATGCACCGCCGGGAGGACGCGGCGGGCGACGGGAAACATCCTCCGAAACCCGTGAACTGCCTGCATCGTCTAGTGTTCGCGAGGCCACTCGGCGCCCATCGGCAGCCGGGCATTTTCGGTTTGCAACCAAAAGGAGCACGATGACGAGCAACATCACCCCACCCGCGGGCGTGGAGATCCGCGGCCCCGAGGTCCCCGGCATGGCCGAGATCCTCGTACCGGAGGCGATGGAGCTCGTGGCGAAGCTGCACCGCGAGTTCGACGGCCGTCGCAAGGAGCTGCTGGCGGCGCGCGACGAGCGCCAGAAGCGGATCGACGCCGGCGAGCGCCCCGACTTCCTCCCCGAGACCAAGGCGATCCGCGACGCGGACTGGACCGTGGCACCCGTCCCCGCGGACATGCAGGACCGCCGCGCCGAGATCACCGGTCCCGTCGACCGGAAGATGATCATCAACGCCTTGAACTCCGGTGCGTACACCTTCATGGCGGACTTCGAGGACTCGAACACGCCCACGTGGGAGAACGTGATCGCCGGTCAGGTCAACCTACGCGACGCGGTCAACAAGACGATCACCTTCGAGGGTGGCGGCAAGTCGTACAAGCTGAACGACGAGACGGCCACGCTCATCGTGCGCCCCCGCGGCTGGCACCTGCTCGAGAAGCACTTCCCCGTGGACGGCGAGCCGGTCTCCGGTGGCATCTTCGACTTCGCGCTCTACATGTTCCACAGCGCCAAGCCCAAGATCGCCTCGGGCAGCGGCCCGTACTTCTACCTGCCCAAGCTGGAGAGTCACCTGGAGGCCCGCCTCTGGAACGACATCTTCATCCGCACGCAGGACGAGCTCGGCATCCCGCAGGGCACCATCAAGGCGACCGTCCTCATCGAGACCATCGTGGCGGCCTTCGAGATGGACGAGATCCTCTACGAGCTGCGTGACCACTCGTCGGGCCTCAACTGCGGCCGCTGGGACTACCTCTTCAGCGTCATCAAGAAGTTCCGCCGCGATCCCGACTTCGTGCTGGCCGACCGCGCGCTGGTCACCATGACCACGCACTTCATGAACTCGTACAGCCTCCTCTGCATCAAGACCTGCCACCGCCGCAACGCCCACGCCATGGGCGGGATGGCGGCGCAGATCCCGATCAAGGGCGACGAGGCCGCCAACGAGGCCGCACTCGAGAAGGTGCGCCAGGACAAGGTCCGCGAGGCCAACAACGGCCACGACGGCACCTGGGTGGCCCACCCCGGTCTCGTGCCGATCGCCCTCGAGGCGTTCAACGCCGTGATGCCCGGCCCCAACCAGATCGACAAGAAGCTGGAGGACGTCCACATCACCGCGGAGGACCTCCTCGACTTCGGCCCCTCGGGTCCGATCACCGAGGCCGGCGTCCGCACCAACATCAACGTCGGCGTGCAGTACATGGGCGCCTGGCTGGCCGGTGTGGGCTGCGTGCCGATCCACAACCTCATGGAGGACGCCGCCACCGCCGAGATCTCCCGGTCGCAGCTGTGGCAGTGGATCAAGAGCGACAACGGCGTGCTGGAGGACGGCCGCAAGCTCGACGAGAAGCTCTTCAACGAGCTCTTCGAGTCGGAGATGGAGAACGTCCGCGCCGAGCTCGGCGACAACTGGAAGCTCGGCAAGTACGACGAGGCGGCCGAGATGTTCAAGAAGATCTCGACGGCGGACGACCTGGTGGACTTCCTCACGCTTCCCGCGTACGAGGAGATCGCCTGAGACCTCACGGCATCACGTGATCGTTTCGAGGGCCGGCCATCGTGTGCCGGCCCTCGGTCATTTCGGGGTCTGCGTCGTCCGGACCCGGTGGAAGGGCATCCACCCACCCCGGGCCGGCGGAGCACGGCGCCCGAGTCAGCGCGCCACCACCTGTGCGATGACCCCGTGGGGGTCCGCCGGTCATTCGATGTTCGGGGCGCCGAATTGTGATTAGGTGTCACAAACTTAGGGCCCCCACATTGTTATGCGACGTTACAAAGTGCCCGGATCCCCGGCATGACGGGGAGCGGGAGAGTACGGTTTGCCCCTCAGGTCCGACCGACGAACGAGAACGGAGCGACGCAGCATGAAACTCTCACCCACCTTGGAGAAGGCGTTCAACGAGCAGCTCACCCTCGAGTTCGGTGCGTCGATCGTCTATCGCCAGCTCGCCATCGAGATGGAGATCCGCGATCTCCCGGGGATGGCCTCCTGGTTGCGCCACCAGGCGGACGAGGAGATCCTCCACGCCAACAAGTTCATCGACCACGTCAGCGACCGCGACGGCAAGCCGCAGATCGGCGCCATCGCCGCGCCCAAGGTCAAGATCGGTTCGGTGCTGGACTGCTTCAAGGCCGCGCTGGCCCACGAGGAGAAGGTCTCCGCCTCGATCCGCGATCTCTACCGCAAGGCCGAGAAGGAGGGCGACCTCGACTCCCGTCCGCTCCTGAACTGGTTCCTGGAGGAGCAGATCGAGGAGGAGGCGACCGTCTCCGAGATCATCGGCCGTGTCGAGCTGATCGACAACGACGGCCCGGGGCTCCTTCGCCTCGACGCCGAGCTCGGCGCCCGGCCGGCGGGCAGCACCGAGGTCTCCGGCTAGGGATTTCTGAGCCAGGGGCTCGCATGCGGTTGCCGAGCGGAACCCCCTGGGGCACGGACGAAAGACACGGCCGGAGTATCGAGGATATTCCGGCCGTTGGGGGTACAGCCTCGCGATGAGATGCGGCCGGCAACCGCCACGTGATTTCTCGCGGGACGCTCGACGTCGGGTGGGCCGGCGGGGCATCGACCGGCCCACGACGGCGCCGTCCCCTCCCCGCCGGCATCAGGACGTGAGCCGCCTCAGAGCGCGGTCACCGTCACCGTGAACGGACAGTCCTGCGCCGAACCGGAGCCGGCGTTGAAGGTGAAGACACGGAGCGCGCCGCCACCGTTGTCGTCGATCGCCACCCGGCATCCGGCCGACGCCGGCGTGACCTGGGCCACGTGCGTCGCGAAGACGAACGTGGCACCGGATGCGAGCGGCAGCCGGTAGATGCCCGTCCCGTTCTTCGTGATCGTCCCGAAACCGTAACTCCGTCCTCCCGCACTTCCGTCGGATCCGACATATCCCTGGGCGACCGGCATACGTGCGGTGACTGCGGCAGCCGTACTCTGAGCGGTCGTGGCCTTCGCCTGCGCGGCATCCGCCTCCGCCTGCGCGGCATCCGCCTTCGCCTGCGCGGCATCCGCCGTCGTCTGCGCGCCCGTCGCCCGATCGGTGGCCTTCTGGGTGCGCGCCTCCGCGACCGCGACGCGCGACTCGGCGTTCGTCATGCGCCCGGCGAGGGCATCCACCGCGGTTGCTCTTCCGAACTCCGATGAGTCCAGTCCGTCGACGGTATCGGCGTTCAGGTTCGCCACGCGTCCCCGGCCGTTGACGGTGAACGGCGCGGCCGTCGCGCTCTTGGTCCGGAGGTTCAGCACGGGTCCGTTGGTGGTCCGACTGATCGTCGTCTGTTTCGCCGCCGTGTTGGCCGTGCCGAGGGTGAACCCATGTCCCGTCGCGGCGATGGACACCGAGTTGCCGACAAGCCCAAGCAGACTCGCCGCGCCGAGGACCTTCAGTCCCGTACCGAGGTGGCGCATTGTGATCACTCCTCCGTCGTCGATGCACCCCACCCGCCGAGCGGTACCGGGGCCTCGGATGCCGTCGGAGGGGGTTCCACGACGGCGCAGCCCTTCGGGGGAACGACGACGAGGAAGGGGTCCGGCCGACACCGTGATGCCTTCATCGGCGCATCGGCGCCAGGAGTGAACCCCCGATCGCGGATGACGATCGTGTCCCACCGGGCGGCACACCGGCGACGGCACGCGGTCGCACCGGTCCCGAAATGCACGGAGGCCCGCCTCTCAGATGAGAGGCGGGCCTCCGGTTACGCGATCGGCTCATGCCGGAGAGGTGTCAGTCCTCCTTGCGGATGAGCTTCGTGAGGTCGGCGCTTCCCGGAGCGGTGAGCGCGTCCACACGGGCGGCGTCCACGTCCGCGGTGAGGATCTCTCCGACCTCCTCTGCCGTGCCGGAGAAGATGCCGAGCTCCTTCATCTTGGCGGCCTGGTGCAGGTTGTCCTCGGTGGGCGTCAGGTAGTGGATCGATGTGGATCCGTAACGCTTGATGAGGAAGAGGTGCAGAAGGACCGAGAGGCGCTTGCGGTGCGCGGGCTCGTAGGTCTGCTGGTCGCGGACCGACAGGATCGAGCGGCCGCGACGGTCGGTGAGCTGCGAGAACACCGTGTGCGCGAGCATCGTGTCGTCCTTGCCGAAGACGGCGAGCTCGAGGACCTCCGAGTTGCCGGTGTAGGGCCGCAGACGCACGCGGAACGGTCCGTCGACGTTGTAGAAGGCGCCCCACTCCTCGACCCAGCCGGTGAGCGTCTTGGTGGGAAGCTCGGTGACCTGGAGGTGCTGCGACTGCGTCGAGCCCTCGCCCATGGCCTTCGTGGTGGCCGTCTGGCCGGACGCGGCCATGAGGCCGGCGTCGGCGCGGGGTCCGCCCACGAGGGTCTGCGGGGTCCGGTACGGCGACTCGAGCAGACGGAGGCGACGCTGCACGCGTGCGAGGGCGAGCATGCCGTCCTCGAGCAGCGAGCGGGAGAACTCCTCACACATGAGGCCGTCGATCTGGTGGCCGCCGTAGGTGATGAAGTTGAACACGAAGCCGAGCTTGCCGAGCTCCGCGGGGAAGTCCCGCATCTCCTCCTCGGTCATGCCGGTGGTGTCCCAGTTGAACGACGGGGAGAGGTTGTAGGCGAGCATCTGCTCGGGGTACACGGCGTGGATCGCCTCGGCGAACTCACGGGCCTCCGCGAGGTCGGCGATCTTGGTCTCCATCCAGAGGATGTCGGCGAACGGCGCGACGGCCAGCGACTTCTGGATGGCGTACGGGATGCCGCCCTGGACCTGGTAGTAGCCCTCGGGGGTCATCGCGATGTCGGCGTCGAAGTAGACGTCGAGACCGAGCTCGGCGGCCTTCTCCTTGGCAGCGCGCCAGGACGCGGTCGAGGCGAACTTCGTCCAGTCCTCGACGCTGATGCCGATGTCGGAGCCCTCGTCCTTCGCCTGGGCGATCTTCTCGGCGACGGCCGTGGCGTACGTGCGGAGACCTGCGGCGTCCTGCCAGGCGGCGACGAACTTGTCACCCACCGTGTCGAGGTACTTCTCCTGGCGGCCGCCGTTGGCCTTGTAGTCGGCGACGGTCTTGTCGATCTCGGCGGTCAGACCGACCTTGTCGAGCCAGGCCTCGGCCTCGGCGTAGTCCTCGTCGGCGACGGCGTAGATCTTGAAGCCGTTCAGCTCGTCCAGCCCGCCGTCGTGGAGCTTGCGCATGATGGCGAGGAAGGTGTTGCGGTACGGCGTGACGCCGCGGGTGGTGGCACCGAGGATGAACGGCTGGTCACGCTCGTCCGACGCGCCGTCGATCAGGTTGGCGGCCTCGGCGTCGGTGCGGGCCACGATGATGCCCGGCACGCCCATGATGTCGAGCTGGAAGCGGGCGGCGTTCGCGCGCTTGATCTGCTCGTCGGACGCCACGAGGACCTTGCCGCCCTGGTGTCCGCACTTCTTGACGCCGGGCTTCTGGTCCTCGATGTGGTAGCCGGGGACGCCGACCTCGACGAAACGTCGGACGAGGTTGCGGACGTGCTCGGCTCCACCGTGACCGGTGTCGGCGTCGGCGATGATGAACGGACGGAAGTCCACCTCGGGAGTGGAGGCACGCTCCGCATCCGTCATGCGGGAGCGGGCGAACTTCTGGTTGCGGTCGGCCGTCAGAAGGGCACGGACGAGACCGGCGGCCTCATCCGGCACCTGGCTCAGCGGGTAGGACGCGAGGTCGGGACCCGGGTCCTCGTCCTTCGATCCCTTGGCGGACGTCGCCCAGCCACCCAGGTAGATCCCCTCGATGCCGGCGCGCTTCATGGCGACGGCCATGCCCGGAGAGTAGGGGCCATAGGTCGTGATCGACCGCTTCTCGGCGAACAGCATGCGCAGATGCGCGTAGAACGCCGTCGCGGCCTCACGAGCAACGATGTAGTCGGACTTGATTACACCGCGCTGCTCCGCCACCTGCGCCGCGGTGAACACGCGGGTCACCCGCGAGAACCGCTCGCTGCGCTGGTATTGCTTGATCTCCTCGATCTCTTCCTGGAATGTCCCCATGGATCACTCTCCTGAGCCGCCGAAGGAATGCGCGCGGATTGGTGACACGCGCCGCCGCCCCCGGCCGTTTACGTCGCAATTTGAAGTGGGTCCCCCGAAACGAAGCACGGCATCGCCGGCCGTGACGGCCGACGCTCCCGCGGATCACCGGCCGGATGCACCTCTCTGGTGGACCCGACCCGCGAAGGTGCTGCACTCTAACCGCAGGTCGCGACTTCGCCCAACTAAGACACTGTTGTTACGAACACGGATTCCGGACATGTCGGTCGGGCCGCTCCCGCAGGGACGTACGCGCTTGGGATCGGGTCGTCTCCGACCTATGCTTGACGCATGTCCCCCGCCGCCACACGGGCCCCGTCGCTCCTGACCCGCTTCGCCTTCGACCGCCAGGGCAACCTGCGCGGCGGACGGCTGCTGGCCATCACCGCCTCCATCGCCATGCTGGTCTCACTGGCCGCCCCCGTCGTCGTCTACCTGCCCAGCGCCGTGAGCCCCGCCGCCATGACCTGGTGGACGGTCGGCATCTTCCTGGCGATCAAGCTTCCCCTCATGGCCTTCTTCTGGTGGCTGCTGGGCACTCGCGACCCGGACGAGAACGCGCTCGACGAGACCGAGGCCCGGGAGATGCTGATCCGTCTCCGCCAGCGATCGCTCACCACGGCGCGCTACACCGATGCCGCCGACCGCTTCGAGGGGCTTCTCGCCGAGACCCGCTTCGTCGCGGCGCACGCACCGCCGGAGGCACGTGCCGACGCGGAGGCCCTGGTGACCGAGATCGCCGAGCGCCGGGACGCCGCGGCCAGCGGCGCCGCACTCGCGGGCTAGCGTCCCGCACCACCGGGTCGAGGAGGCCGCGGGTCCGAACGCGCGACGGGGACGATGCGAGACGCCGGTGACCGCGCCGGACGAGGACCCGGTGTCCGCCCCGCGCTAGCCACCGCCCACCAGACCGCTGCGCAGAGCGTGCCGCACCAGGTCCGAGCGGCTTCCGGCCTGCAGCTTGCGTGCCAGTCGCGCCCGATGGGTCTCGACGGTGCGGGGACTCACCACCAGGGCGTCCGCGATCTCGGGCGTCGTCATCCCCAGTCCGATCATCCGCAGGACCTCGCGCTCGCGCGGCGACAGCCGCTCCACCGGTCCGAGCCCGTCGTCGTGGGCGAGCAGTGCGCCCAGCGCAGGGTGGATGTAGCTCTGGCCGTCACGCACGACGGTCAGGGCGTGGATCAGATCGTCGGCGGACGCGGCGACGGTCATGACACCGTCGGCGCCGGCGGACACCGTGGCCCGGACGTCCTGGGCCGTGACGGGGTGCGGCAGAAGGGCGACGATGGGCACGTCGCGATGCGCCAGGTCGATGTCGCGGACGGCTTCGGGGACGTCCTCGCGGGGGGCGGCCAGGACACATCCCCGCTGTCTGCTGCCCGAGTGGAGCTGGGCGGTGAGCGTCCGGAGATCCGGCGCCTCGCTCACATGCCCCACCTCGGCGCGCGCGACGAGGAGGGCCGCCAGCGCGCTCCGCATGAGGGGGTCGGAGGCATAGACGGCGACGTGCACGCGATCGACCGTGTCAGCGGATGCGGTCACCGGTGCCCGGTGCGGGGGTCATGACGACCGCGCCGCCTCGTCCAGCGCGGCGTTGACCAGCCGGTCGGCCTCCGAGTTGAGCGCCCGCCGGACGTGCTGGAACGTGATCGACGCGAACCGCCCGCTCAGATCGCGGGCGTCGCGCG
>CALMEC010000409.1 GCA_937862675.1 uncultured Actinomycetes bacterium | reverse complement strand
TCACCTTCGGAGTTCTGCTGCACGGCTTCGACGCCGGGGCGGACCTGTTCCGGTCGGCGTGGTTCGTCGGGTCCACGCTGACCGAGCTCGCCGTTCTGATGGTGCTCCGCACACGGCGTCCTGCGCTGCGGAGCCGTCCCGGCCGGTGGCTGGTGGTGACGTCACTCGCGGTCGCCGCGATCACGCTGTCCCTGCCCTACCTCCCCGGCGTCTCCGATGCCCTGGGGCTCGACGGACTGTCGGCGGGGCTCGTGGCCGCCCTCCTCGGGATCACGATCGGATACGTGATCTGCGCGGAAGGCGTCAAGCGCGTCTTCTACCGGGCCGTGCGGAGATGATCTCTCCCGCGTCACGTCCGGGCGACGGGTGACACTGTTCCATGTGTGTGTCTGACGGCATCGGACAACCCGCTCGGGCGTCGCGCATGGCGACGGTGCGCTAGGGGCCCGGCGTCATCGGCCGGCTCCGCCGCGCCGCCACACGCGACCGGACGACGGTCAGCCCGCCTTCAGCTCCTCCGCGAGCATCACGATGATCCCGCTGGGACCGCGGATGTATGTGAGCCGATAGACGTCCTCGTAGGTCGCCACGCCACGGAGCGGACGGCAGCCGTGCCTCGCGGCCACCTCGAGGGCTTCGTCGATGTCGTCGACCGCGAAGGCGACGCGGTGCATGCCGATCTCGTTGGGCCGGGCGGGCTCCGTCTCGATCGCGTCGGGGTGGATGTACTGGAAGAGCTCCAGGCGCCCCTGACCGTCCGGCGTCTGGAGCACGGCGATGTCGGCGTGGTTGCCGTCGAGGCCGACGGCGGTGTCGGTCCACTCGCCGCTGACCGTGTCCCGGCCGACGACCGTGAGGCCGAGATCGGTGAAGAAGGCGATCGTCGCCTCGAGGTCGCGGACGGCGATGCCGACGTTCTCGAGTCGGATGGCCATGGCCCGCATGCTAGTGCCCCGCGTCCGCAGACCGGTCCGGATGCCCGTCGTCCGACGGCTTTCCGGTCCCGTCGGTGCCGGCCGACGGGCGGTGTCGTCACAGCAGCGCCAGGAGCACCACGAGCGTGGGGATCGAGAGCAGCGTGGTGGTGACGACGGCGGACGCCACGAGCTCCGTGTCGCCCTCGTACTCCCGGGCGATCAGGATGGCGTTGACGGCGGTGGGCATGGCGGCCGAGAGGACGACCACCGACAGCGACTCGCCGCGCAGGCCGATGAGCCACCCGAGGCCCCAGGCGGCGATGGGGCCGATGACGAGCCGACCGGCGGTCGCGGCCCAGACGCGTGCGGTCGGCCGGACCCAACCGCCCGCACCGAGCTGCAGGCCCAGTGCGAGGAGGATCATCGGGAGCGTCGCCTGCGCCATGAGACTGATCCCCCGGTCGACGCCCCGCGGGACCGGTGCGTCGAGTGCCCGCACGACGAGGGCCGCCGCCGCGACCCACAGCACGGGCAGCCGCATCACCGCGCGGATCGTTCCGGCGACCGTGATGCCGTCCCTGCCCAGCGTCAGGACCGCCGGTCCCACGGCGTACATGCCGATGAACGACACCAGGAACAGGATGGTGGCCCGCTCGAAGCCCGCCTGGCCGAACGCGAAGAGCGCGATCGGAAGCCCCATGTTGCCCGCGTTCCAGAGGCCGACGCTGATGCTGAGGCTCCTGGTGCTCGTGCTCCGCGCACCGATGCCGCAGATCCATCCGACCGCGAGGCTGACCACCAGCACCAGGACGTAGGCGGCACTGAGACGGAGGGCCTCGGTCATCTGGATCGGCGTGTGGAGAACGGTGTCGCCGACGAGCGCCGGGGAGAGCAGGTAGAGCGTGATCCGGGAGACGGTGTCCTGGTCGATCGGCATCCGCGACGCGAGGAGCGCACCGAGACCGGCGACGACGATGACCGGGAGGAGGACCCCGGTGAGCGCTTCCCTCATCGCGGACGCCGCACGTGCGGACGACGTCGGGCGGTGGTCATCCCCCTCCGCCCGGGGCATGTCCGACGGCGACCAGCTGGGCGCCCAACCCGGCCAGTGAGAGGACCCCGGCCACGGGGACGCAGAGCATCGTCAGCAGGCGTCCGGCGGAGGCCCGCGACGGCGCGACCTGGGGATCGATGCCCGGCGCGATGCTGAACGCGAGCGTCGAGGGATAGCGCCAGCCACCACCGGCGTGTGCCCGGACGTCGACGAGGCCGGCTGCCCGCATGACGTCGGCCAGCACGTCCCGCCGGAAGTGCCACCGGTGGCGGCTGGGCTCCCATCCGTGCCAGCGCCCCCGGAAGACGCGGGCCTCCAGGCCGGCGGGGTTCGGGGCCATGACGACCACGGTCCCGCCGGGACGCAGCCGTTCACGGGTCGCGGCGAGCGTCGCCACCGGATCGGGCAGATGCTCCAGCACGTGGGAGAAGAGCGCGGCGTCGTACCCGGCGATCCCGGCCGGGAGATCCTCGATCGTGCTCTCGTGGACCGTGGCGCGTCCCGCGAGCTGCCGGCGTGCGCGCGCCGCCTCGTCCGGGTCGGGCTCGACGGCGTCGACACGGTATCCGTGGTCGGCGAGCACCCGGCTGCGGTTGCCGGAACCGGCGCCCACGTCGAGAACGCTCGCCCGGGGCTCGATGGCCGAACGAGCGGGCCGCAGCTCACCCCAGAGGATGGCGTCGGCCACCCGCCGGGCCGGCCCGCCCTCGGGCAGACCGGTGGGTGCGGCGGCCGCGCCGTCGTCCGGATCCGCGAAGCCGATGCCACAGCGCCGGCAGCGGTCGACCTCGACGCTCGGCCCGCCGGTGCGGTCATGGGCGTGCACCCACCGGCGCGCCGGCCCGCCACAACGTGGACAGGTACGGCGGGGGGTTGGCGGGAATCGTCCGGACGGAGGCATCGACTGGCGAGCATACCGCCCGGCCGTCACGACCCGGCGGAGCCCGTGCCGAAGGAACGGACCGGTCCCACGCCACAGGTGACGGCGGATCCGGCCCATGCCGGCCACGCCGCCGGTCCGGAGGTCATGGAACGCCGTCCTCGGCGGCCGCCGAGCGCGCGGAAGCCGATCCGGCGCCGCCGGCCACGCTGTTGTGTCCGGCGTAGTGCCCGGCCAGCCACGAGCACATCATGAGCTGGACCTGATGGAAGATCATCAGGGGCAGGACGATGGTTCCGACGGATCCGCCCGTGAAGATGATGGCCGCCATCGGAAGCCCCGTGGCGAGCGACTTCTTCGTGCCGCAGAACTGGATGGCGATCTGATCGGCTCGCGAGAAGCCCAGGCGCTGCGCGACCACCCGTGTGAGGCCGAGCATCACGGCGACCAGGAGCACCGCGAAGATGACCAGGACGACGATGTCGACCACCCC
>CALMEC010000408.1 GCA_937862675.1 uncultured Actinomycetes bacterium | reverse complement strand
CACGCGCGATCGTGACCGGCTCACCCGAGTAGTCCAGCGGCCCGTAGGTCTGCGACGCGGATACCGTCAGGGTCCGTGCCGCGGCGTCGCCCCACGACCACTCGCGCCAGTTCCACCAGGCGCCCTCCTGTCCCCAGCCGGCTCCCGAGACGAGGGCCGCGACCAGGACCACGGTGCCGCCCGACAGCAGGAGGCGCGCGGGATGACGCCCCCGTCGCCCGGGACCGAGGGGGATCAACGCGAGCACGGTGAGGATGACGCCGACCACGATGAGGCCGTCCCGGAGCGGTCGTTCCGGGGGCACCAGGGTCCATCGGTACGCCACCGCCACCACCAGGGCGACCACGGCGGCGATCGGACGACGGGCGATGAACGCCAGCGCGACGAGTGCCGACGTGGTGGTCGCGACCACGATCAGCAGCAGTGCCGTGATCGCCCGGTCCCCGGGCTCGGTCAGAGGGATGGTGACGGTCGCCGCGGTGGAGAACCCCTCGTCGATCAGGGACCAGACGAACGACCATGTCTCGCCGCGCAGACGGACGAGGGCGGCGATGCTGACATCGGCGGCGACCCCGATGACGATCACGACGGACGCGAGCCAGCCGGCAAGGAGCGCGAAACGCGGCCAGACCCCGCGGTCCGCGACGATGGCGGCGGCCGGGACCGCCCCGCACAGCGCGACCACGATGAGGCGCCACGCGGGTGCGGCCACCCACAGATCCGACCAGGTCCACAGGAGCGTGCCCACCACGAGGACGGTCGCGGCCCCCGCCGCGAGCATCCCCCGTCCCGCGCCCTTCATGTCAGGACCGCGCATGCCGGCCTCCCGCCGAGAGGGCCGCCTCCAGGGCGGCCGGCTCCGGCACATGCGTCACGTGGGCACCGCGCGCGACCAGATCGGAGCGGTCCACGGAGGCGGGCCCCACCAGGACGCATGCGACGGGGATGCCGCGTGATCGAAGACGGGTCACGGCCGGCCCCAGCGTGGGGTCCGGCGCCGCGGAGACGGTGACGACCAGCCGCGAGGACTCGGGGTCGCGGGCAGGGCGCGCCAGCACGTCGGCGAGCCGCATCCGTCCCACCGGCTCGGCGGCGGCCAGGCGGTGAACGACGGCCGTCGCGTCGACGGTGGCCGGGACCGGATCGGCCTGGCCGGCGGAGTCGACGTACCCGACCGCGGAGCCCTGTGCGGCGCATGCCTCGGCCAGACTCGCCGCCGCCGACACGGCGGTCTCGAAGTCGTCGGGTCCGGCACCGGCACGGGCGTCCAGCGCGATGAGCACGCTCGCCGTCCGCCCGCTCCCGCCGTGCAGCTCCTTCGTCTGCAGGCGGCCTCGCCGCGCCGTCTGCCCCCAGTGGATGATCGAGAGCGGATCGCCGGGCTCATAGTCGCGGATGCCCGCAAGCTCGTGACGTCCGCGGACCGCGCCGACCACGTCGCCCGTCCGGCGGGCACCGTCCCCCTCCCAGAACGGCAGCCGCACCGGGACGGTCCTCGGGAGGACCAGGACCGTCTTCTCGGCACGGCTCGCGCGGCGGACGCGAACCAGTCCGAACGCGTCCGCCAGGGACACCCCGGGCATCGCGAGCGCGTGCCGTCCTCGCACCATGCCCGTGATCGTGATGT
>CALMEC010000407.1 GCA_937862675.1 uncultured Actinomycetes bacterium | reverse complement strand
CCTGCGGACACCTGATTCCCACAATTCGCGGCCACCGGTGCCCGCCTCGGCGGACGGGACGTCCCGCGGATGACGACCTCCGGCGTGCATCGCGACGGCATCGCCCTGGTCGGCCGCATGGGGACGTCGCGTGTCTTCTGGATCGGGGTCGCCGCCGCCGCCGTGACGCTGATCGCGGCGCTTCGGTCCATGACCGCCGCCGGAGTGATGGTCCTCGTGTCCGCGGTCGTCATGGCCGAGGCGGGGCGGTCGGTGGCGCGGGTGGCGCGATCCGTCGCCGTCTCGTCGCGGTTCGTCTGGATCGCCTTCACCGCGGGTCTCTACGCGACGGCCGCGACCACCGCGGTGACCGGTGTCGCGGTGCTCATGGGCGACGAACGGCGTCTCCTTCCCCGGCCGGTCGTCTGGACGTGGGCCGTGTGCGGGGTCGTGGTGCTCGTCGGGGCGATCATCTCCGCACGTGCCCTGCGGCCGACACGGGGGTGGCAGGAGATGTGCGACGCCCTGCTCATCGTCGTCGTGGTGACGATGGCCGTGACCTACGCGACACGATCGGCGCACATCACGAACACGCTCCCGGACCCGGTCCTGGTCGTCGTCGTCACCCTCGCGGTGGTCATCGTGCTGTCGGCGGCGTTCGCGATCGGGCGGTGGGCCGTCGCCCGTGGGGCGAGCGGGGGACCGATGGGGGTGATCTTCGGGGCCTGCGTGGCGCTGGCGCTCGTGGTCATCGTCTTCCTCACGCTTCCGGCGCGGCCGGCCGGACTCGCCGTCTCCGCCGCCCTCACGGTCCTCGCCGCGGTCCTCTGGATGATCTCGGGGCATCTGCGTCTCGGCGACAATCAGGCCGTCCGGATGCTCCTGCCCCGCGCCCGTCCCTCCATCTGGTACGAGCTCCTCCCCGCCGTCGTGCTGATGCTGCTCGTCCTGGAGATGTTCCTCATCGGGGGTGTCGGATCGCTGATCGGCGCCCTCGTCGCCGCCGGCATCGTCGCCGTCCGCATGACACTGACGCTCGTGCAGTACCGGCGTCTGCTGGATGAGGAGCGCGAGCGGCTGACCGCGTACGAGCGGACGCTGATCGAGGAGCGTTACGCACGATTCGCGATGGAGGAGACCCAAAGCGAGCTGGCCGAGGACAACGCGCGCCTCCAGGGGCAGGAACGCGATCGCCTGGGCGTTCTCCAACTCATGAACGAGGCCGTGCTCCTGCCCGGGCGGGACCTCCGGACGGACATCGCGAGGATGGCCGACGACCCCGACGCGGTTCCGGCGCCCCTCCGGGAGCGGATGCGCCGCATGGGCGTGCGCGCCGACGGCATGCACCGTTCCCTCGAGGACCTGCTGACGTACTCCCTGATCGTCGAGCGTCAGCTGGTGATGACGCGCGGGCCCGTGAACGTCGACGCCCTCGTGCAGGACGTGATCCGGGGGCTGTCCGACGTCATGGACCGCAGCGGCGTGTCGCTGCAGATCGACGGGAAGGTGAACGCGGTCGTACACGGCGACGCGGTGCTGCTGTCCCGGGTCCTCAGGCGCCTCATCGAGTCGGCGCTCACCGCGAGCACGCGCTCCTGTGCGGTGACGGTCCTCCTGCGGGCGTCCGACGACCTCGTCGTCATCGAGATCTCGGACCGCGGGCCGGGCTACGCCGCCGACGAGCTCCCGTATCTCTGCATCCCCTTCTATCGCCCGCGATCGGGTGGACGTGGCGAGTCCGACGGCGTCGGACTCGCCCTGGCCAATGCGAGATCCATCATGGCCATGCACGGCGGTGCCATCCGTGTGGGGTCGCCGTCACGCGGCGGCGTCCAGGTCCGGCTCTCGCTCCCGATCCACCGGATCCGACGTGGGCTCGCCGACGTCCGCGACGACGGGCCCGGCGGATCGCCGGACGACGATCCGGTCGCGCTCCACGTGGACGAGGGAGGACGGCCGTGATCGTCGGTATGCTCTCGAGGAGAGAGTCATGACCACGTCACTGCAGTCAACCACTCGGGCGCTCGTCGTCGACGACGAGACCGACATCCGAGGCCTCGTCCGCGACGTTCTCGAAGGAGAGGGGCTGGCCGTCTGTGAGGCCTCCGACGGCCGCACGGCGCTGCGCGCCCTTCACGAGGAACGCCCGGACCTCATCATCCTCGACATCATGATGCCCGACCTCGACGGGTGGGCCACGCTGGAGCGCATCCGCGACGTGTCGGACGTGCCGGTCATCATGCTGACGGCGCGCTCGCTCGAGTGGGAGCGTGCACGCGGGCTGCGCGCCGGTGCGGACGACTACCTGGGCAAGCCGTTCAGCCCCATCGAGCTGGCGGCGCGTGTGGTGGCGCTCCTCCGCCGCGCGCATCGCGAGGACGACCGGCCGACGGTCTACTCGGACGACTTCCTCCACATCGACTTCGCCGCGCGCGAGGTCACCGCCGGCGGCGAGATCATCTCGCTCACGCCACTCGAGTTCCGGATGCTGAGCGTGTTCGTCCAGAACGTCGGGCGGGCCGTGGGCAAGGAGGAGATGCTCGAGTCGGTCTGGGGCCGCCGCGACGCGGTGTTCCCCGAGCAGGTCAAGCTGTACGTCGGGTATCTCCGGCGCAAGCTCGGCTTCCGTGCGGACGAGACGTCGCCCATCGAGACGATTCGCGGCTTCGGCTACATGTATCGCCCGTCCTGATCCCGGGACCTCGGTGACGGGCCGCGCAGCCGGTGAGTGATCATGTCGCCCTGACGATCGTCCTCGCGCTCGCGGCCGCGCTGATCGCGGTCGTGCTCGTCGCGATCCTCGATCGACGGCGCGGTCGCCGGGAACTGGCCCGGGTCCGGGGCGAGGCCGACCAGTGCCGTCGTGACGCGGCCACCGCCGTCGCGCAGCGCAATGCGCTGTCCGGGCTGGGCCGGGGGATCGCCGGGGGCGATCTGGCCGGCTTCGTCGTGGAGGCGGTCGTCGAGATCCTGGGCGCCGACGCGGCCTGCCTCTTCCAGTTCACCTCCTCCCATGCGCGTCTCATCGCATCGGCCGGGCCGGGTGCGATCCACGAGACGTCCCGCACCTTCAACGTCCCGCTTCACAGCGATCCGCTGATGGAGGCCATCGTCGCGTCCGGCGGGCCGATCCACGCGCGCTCGTACGCGGTGAGCGACGAGCTCCGCTTCCAGTATCTGGCACAGCGCTTCGTCGGCGGCGCCGGCGTGCCCGTCCAGGGCGAGGCCGGTGTCGCCGGTGCGCTCATCGTCCACCTCGGCCGCGACGGTCCGGAACTCCCGTCCGACTGGAGCGAAACTCTCGCAGCCTTCTCCGATCTCGTGCTCCTGGCCAACGTGATCCCGACCGCCACGGAGGGACTCCTCTCCGGTACGGCCGAGGACGTGTTCGGCCGTCTGCCGATACCGATCGCGATCCACGACGAGTCGATGGTCTGGACCTATGCCAACCCGGCCTCCGTCGAGATCCACGGAGACGCCCGCTCGGAGTTCGTGGGACGTCCTGTGGCGGCGCTCCTGTTCCCGCCGACCTACGACATGCACGACTACCTCATCCGCACGCGGGCCACGGACGCGATCGCGTTCAGCTCGACGTGGAGGAACCGTCGGGCCGCACCCGCGACGGTGGTCGTGGTGGTGCGGACGATCCCCATCCACACGTCGCGCGGGATGCTGCTCCTGATGATGAGCTCCGAGATCACGGATGAGGTCGCCGCGGAACGGCGGCGCATCCGGCACCGGGAGTCGGAACGACAGGCACATGCCCGTGCGGAGGCGGCCACACGGGACGCGCTGCGCCGGCTCGAGCAGGTGCGCGCCGCCCACCAGAGCCTCCACGAGGAGCACGGGCTCGTCTCGGCGGCGCTCGACCTCGCCTCGGACTGGGTGGTCGCCATCGACCCCGCCGGGCACGCCCTCCTGCTGAACGACGCCGCCCGCGACTGCCTCGGCATGCCGGGCGACACGGCGGTCGGCATGCACGTGGACGATCTGTTCGCGGAGGAGACGGCGAAGGCCCTCGCCACCATGGTGCGCGACATCCGGGAACACGATCGCGCCACGGCACTGTCCGTGCGTATGGTGCGCGACGAGAGGTCGGCGGACTTCATCTGGACGGTCGGCCCGTACTCCGTGGGCGGGCACGTCCGCGGGGTGGTGGGCGTGGCACGTGAACAGGCGCCGGACGTCGATCGGCAGGACTCCCTGGATCTGGCGCTCGCGCGGAAGCAGGCCGCGCAGGCATACGCGTCGCGTGCCCTCGGCGATGCGGAGCAGGTGCAGCGTCGCCGGAAGGAGGTCGACGCCTCCAAGGACGAGATCCTCGCACTGATCTCACACGATCTGCGCACGCCGCTCACGTCGATCCTGGGCTACACGGACCTGCTGCTGGGTGAGCGCGCAGAGCTCGACTCTCGCCACCGTCGCTTCGTCCAGGTGATCGCGCGCAACGGTGAGCGGCTGATGGAGCTGGTCGACGACCTGCTGCTCGTGGCACAGCACCAGTCCGGGGCGCTCACGGTGACCCCGCAGACGATCCAGGTGTCCGCGACCGTCCTCCAGAGCGTGACCGCCACCCACCTGGAGGCGGCGGCCAAGGGGATCGTCGTCTCGGTCGAGGTCCCCGATGGGCTGACGGTCATGGCGGACTCGATCCGGCTGGGCCAGGTACTCGACAACCTGGTCTCCAACGCCGTCAAGTACACCCAGCGGGGCGGGTACGTGGTGATCACGGCGGCGCGTGAGGGAGAGTGGGTGCGGTTCGAGGTGCGTGACAACGGGCCCGGTATCCCCGAGCACGAGCGGAGCCGCATCTTCAACCGGTTCACGCGGGCGCGTGACGCGGAGGACGGGGGCGTCAAGGGCTTCGGGCTGGGCCTCCCGATCGCGCACGCCATCGTCGAGGCGCACGGCGGGCACATCGGCGTCGAGAGCACCCCCGGTCTGGGCACGACGTTCTGGTTCACGCTCCGTGCCGTCGGCGACACGACGGCGTACCACATCTGACCATGGACCTCACCACCGCACGTATCGTCGATCTGACACAGCCACTCGGCCCGTCAACCGCCGTGTGGCCGGGCGAGATCCCCGTGCGACTCGTCACCACTGCCACGGTGGGCGAGGACGGGTGGTTCGCGCGTGACCTGACGACCCCGGAGCACGCGGGAACCCACGTCGACGCGCCCGCGCACATCACCGCCGGCACGGCCACCGTGGACCTACTGCCGCCGGCACGGCTGGTCCGGCCGGTGGTGATGATCGACGCGTCCGCACATGTCGGGGACCGACCCGACGCGGTGGTCGGTGCGGACGTCATACGCGCGGACGAGTCGGCGCGGGGACGGGTGGCGTCGGGCGACGTGGTGCTCGTCCGGACCGGCTGGGACCGGCACCTCGCCGACATCGAACGCTACGTCGGGACCCGGCGCGCGCGCTGTCCCGGTATCGACGCCGGTGCGGCGGAACTCCTCGTCCGAAGGGGGGTGGCGGGGATCGGGATCGACACCATGAGCGTGGAACGGGGCGCCGACGCGGACCTCCCGGTCCACCGCCGCACGTCGGCCGCCGGCGTCTGGCATCTCGAAGGGCTCGTCGGGCTGGACGGCGTGCCACCGCGCGGGGCGTGGATCGTGGTGGCACCCCTCCGCCTGGTGGGAGGGTCCGGGGCACCGGCTCGGGTGTTCGCCCTCGTCCCCGACGCGGCTCCGGATGGCCCCGCCGTCCTGCCCGGGCGGTGACGGGTCAGCCGGCCCGGCCTCCCCGGGCGTCCAGTCCCTCGCGGTGCAGGCGGCGGACGCGTTCCATGTTCGCGACGTCGGGGCCGTCCCCCGAGCCCGGGACCTCGAGGATGACGGGGAGATCCTGCAGGGCGGGATGACCCAGGATGCGGCGGAAGCCGTCCTCCCCGATCTCGCCCTCGCCGATGTTGGCGTGACGGTCGCGGTTGGATCCCAGGGCGGTCATGGAGTCGTTGAGATGGAGGCAGCGGAGCCGGTCGATGCCGACGAGCCGGTCGAACTCGTCCATCACGCGGTCGATGCCGCCCTCCTCGTGGACGGGATAGCCGCTTGCGTACAGATGCTGGGTGTCGAGGCAGAAGCCGAGGCGGCTGGGATGGCCGACCGCGGAGAAGACGTCGCGGAGCTGTTCGAAGGTGCGACCGATCGTGTCACCGGCCCCGGCGGTGTTCTCGAGGAAGACGGCGCACTCGCCCTCCTGGTCGTCGAACGTGGTGGCGATTGCCGTTCCGATCCGGTCGATGGACTCCTCGAGCGTGCTGCCGCGTGAGGACCCGACGTGGAGCACCACGCCGGCCAGGCCGAGACGCTCGCCGATCTCCAGGTGCTGACGGAGGCTCTCCTGCGACGCGCGGTAGAAGTTGCGCGTCTTCGTGGACGGCTTTCCCGGAGGCCCGGTGGGCTGTTCGATGTCGGGTGCGCCGAGGTTGATGAGGTAGAGGCCGTGCGAGACGATGGGGCCCATGCCGGCCGCCTCGGCCTTCTCCCGGAACGCCGTGATCTCGGCGTCCTTGTGGTTGATCGGGTTCCAGGTCCGCGGGTTGTGCGTGAACACCTGAAGGGTCTCGCAGCCGATGGCCGCACCGCGGTCGATGGCCTTGGAGATGCCTCCTGCGGCCGAAACGTGGGCACCGAATCTCACATGGCTATCCTACCCGGGTGCCACCACACAGACCTGAGATCACCGAACCCTGCCGCGTGCGCTTCGCGCCGAGCCCCACCGGCAGCCTCCACGTCGGCGGCGCGCGTACCGCGCTGTTCAACTGGCTCATCGCGCGCAGGACCGGAGGGCGGTTCATCCTCCGGCTGGAGGACACCGACCGTGAGCGGTCCACGCCGGAGAGCGAGGCGGAGATCCTCCGCGTGCTCACCTGGATGGGCCTCGACTGGGACGAGGGGCCCTACCGGCAGAGCGAGCGGGACGACGTCTATGCCGACGCCGTCGAGCGCCTCAAGGCGTCCGGGGCGGTGTACGCCGCCTACGAGACGGACGAGGAGCTCGAGGAACAGCGGGCCGAGGCCCGCCGCAACAAGCAGGCACCCGTGGTGCGGGGACGGCGGGAGTACTCCGACGAGGAGCTCGCGCGCTTCGCGGAGGAGGGACGCCGGCCGGTCTGGCGCTTCGCCGTCCCCCTTCCCGGCGAGACGGTCATCGAGGACATGGTCCGGGGGACGGTCACGTTCGGCCACGACAACATCGAGGACTTCGTGGTCGTCCGCAGCGACGGATCGCCCACCTACAACCTCGCCGCGGCCGTCGACGACGTCGAGATGGGGATCACCCACGTCATCCGGGGTGAGGACCACATCTCCAATACGCCGAAGCAGATGCTGGTGATGCGCGCGCTGGGGGCCGAGCCGCCCGCCTACGCCCACATCCCGCTCATCCTCGGTCCCGACAAGAAACGCCTCTCCAAACGGCACGGGGCCGCGTCCGTCGAGGAGTTCGAGGCCGACGGCTTTCTCGCGGAGCCCCTGTGCAACTCGCTCGCGCTCCTCGGGTGGAGCTTCGACGGTAAGACCGAGCGGTTCTCCCTCCCCGAGCTGGTCGAGGCGTTCAGCGTCGGCCGGATCTCGAAGAGCCCCTCCGTGTTCGACCTCCGCAAGACCGAGGTCATGCACGGCAGGTACCTGCGGATGATGGAACCGGAGGCCTTCACGGAGGCGCTGGTGAACTATCTGCGTTCGACGGGGTTCATCGACGCGCACGGCGGCGAGCCGGCGGTCGAGATCGTCCGGCGCAGCGCACCGGCCGTCAAGGGCAAGATCGCCAGGCTCAGCGAGTACGTGAACCTCGCCGGGTGGCTGTTCGAGCCGCTCGCGATCGAGCCGGCCGCCTGGGACGTGCTCACCGCCGACGTGAAGCACTCGATCCAGGTGATCGGGGGAGGCCTCGGGCGGCTCGAGTCGCTCCCCGAGTTCACCGTGGAGGCCGTCAAGGACGCGCTGCAGGACCAGCTGCACGTGATGGGCGAGGCCGCCCGCGACTTCCTGGAGCCGCAGCGCATCGCGGTCACCGGGCGCCTGGTCTCGACCGGCACCTACGAGAGCCTCGCGCTCCTCGGTCGCGAAGAGGCCTTCTCGCGATACCGCGCCACCCTGGCCCGTCTCGCCGACATCTGGGCGACGGCATGAGCCTCTTCGCGGCGGGCACCCAGCGCATCCTGATGCTGACGGCGGCCTGGCTCTTCGGCGCCTTCCTGGTCGTGGCGGCCGTCTTCCGCGGCACCGGCAGCTCGCAGGAGACCCTCGGCGTCGTCGCCGGGGTGTTCGCCTACGTCTTCCGCGCCGCCGCGGCCGTGATCCTC